>CALJUI010000458.1 GCA_937975735.1 uncultured Rubrivivax sp. | reverse complement strand
TCGCCAGCCAGACCGTGCCCACCGGCTTGCCCGGCACCGCGCCGCCCGGTCCGGCGATGCCAGTCACCGCCACTGCCAGCTGCACCGGCGCGCGCACCAGCAGCCCGCGCGCCATCGCCAGCGCCACGGCCTCGCTGACCGCGCCGTGGCGCACGATCAGCGCCGGTACGACGCCGAGCCACTCGGTCTTGGCCGCATTGCTGTAGGTCACCACGCCGCAGTCGAACCAGTCGCTCGAGCCGGCCACCGAGGTGCAGGCCGCGGCGATGAGGCCGCCGGTGCAGCTCTCGGCGCTGGCCAGTCGCCAGCCACGGCGGCGCAGCGCCTCGGCCAGCGCGGCGACCTCGGCGGCGACGTCGTTCAGCTCCACAGCCGCACCGCCAGCGCGATCACGAGCAAGGTGCACAGCGCCGCGACGAGGTCGTCGAACAGGATGCCGAAGCCCTGGCGCCAGCCGATCGGCTCGCTGGCGCGCCGCTTGAACAGACCGTCGGCCCAGCCGACCGGCCCGCGCTTGACGGCGTCGAACAGGCGGAACAGGCCGAAGGCGATCGACTGCATCAGCAGCCCGGCAGGCATCACCAGCCACAGCACGATCCAGAAGCCGACCACCTCGTCCCAGACGATGGCGCCCGGGTCGGCGACACCGAGGTCGCGCGCGGTCTTCGCGCAGGCCCAGGTGCCGATCAGCGTGGACGCGGCGATCACGAGGCCCCAGCCGGCGGCGTCGAGCCAGCGGTCGAGCACCAGGAAGGCCGCCCAGGCCCACAGCGTGCCGATCGTGCCCGGCGCGCGCGGCGCGAGCCCGGCGCCGAAGCCGAGCGCGATCCAGTGCGCCGGGTGGCGGACGAGGAAGGCGGCGCCGATCCGCATCGCTTCAGCCGACGAAGTGATCGAAGCCGCGCGGGTCGAGCGGCCGGACCCGGCCTTCGGCATCGGCCACCCGCAGCCCCGGCTCGGCCTCGACGCGGCCGATGCAGCTGGGCAGGACGCCGACGCGCTGGCCGGCGGCCAGCACCGCCCCCCGCGCGGACGCCGGCGCGCTGAACAGCAGTTCGTAGTCGTCGCCGCCGTGCAGCAGGCAGGTCGCCTGCCACTCGGCGCTCTGGCGCTGCAGCACCGGGCTGCGCGGGATCGCCGCCAGCTCGAGCCGCGCGCCGACGTCCGACGCCGCCAGCACATGGCCGAGATCGCCGGCGAGGCCGTCGCTGAGGTCGATCGCGCTGGTCGCGATGCCGCGCAGGGCCTGGCCGAGCGCCACGCGCGGCTGCGGCTGCTCCATCGCCAGGCGCACCGCGTCGAAATCGGCGCCGGCCAGCACGACCGTGCCGCGGAAGGCCTCGAGCGCCAGCCGCGCGTCGCCGAGCGGGCCGCTGACCCAGAGCTCGTCGCCGGCGCGCGCGCCGCTGCGCAGCAGCGCCTGGCCAGCCGGGACCTCGCCGAACGCGGTGATGCAGATCGCGAGCGGTCCGGCCGTGGTGTCGCCGCCGACGAGGTCGACCTCGTGCGCCTCGGCCAGCGCGAACAGTCCGCGCGCGAAGGCGGCGACGAAGGCCTCGTCGGCCCGCGGCATCGACAGCGCCAGCGTGAACGCCAGCGGCGCCGCGCCGCAGGCCGCCAGGTCGCTGAGGTTGACCGCCAGCGCCTTGTGGCCGAGGCGGTCCGGCGGCACCGTCGACAGGAAATGCCGCCCCTCGATCAGCAGGTCGCTCGACACCGCCAGCTGCATGCCGGTCGCAACGGCCAGCAGCGCGCAGTCGTCGCCGACGCCCAGCGGCGCGCGCCGCGGCGCGCGCGTGAAGTGGCGTCGGATCAGCTCGAACTCGCCCATGCGGCGGATTATCGTCGGCGCACCGGGCTTGATCCTGCGCAGCACGGCACTTCGCGCTGGCGCGATGCTCGAAAGATGATGCTTGCGCCCGCCGACCTCACCGTCGACCTGCTGCTTGCCGCCCGCGCGACGCCCGCGTCGCTGGCCGCAAGGCAGGACGCCCGCTGGCGGGCGCTGCTGCGCGCCGCCGCCGCGGGCTCGTCGCACTTCCGCGACCTGCTCGCCGGGCGCGACCCCGACGCCACGCCGCTGTCGGCGCTGCCGCCGAGCTCCAAGTCGGCGCTGATGGCCGACTTCGCCGGCTGGGTCACCGACCCGGCGCTGAAGCTGCAACCACTGCGCGCCTTCGCGCGCGACCGCACGCGCATCGGCGAGCCCTGGCTCGGCCGCTACGCGGTCTGGGCGAGCTCGGGCAGCACCGGCGAGCCGGCGCTGTTCGTGCAGGACGAGCAGGCGCTGGCGGTCTACGACGCGCTCGAGACCCTGCGCCGCGACATCCCGCGACCCTGGCAGCGCTGGCTCGACCCCTGGCTGCTGACCGAGCGCGTGGCCTTCGTCGGCGCGATCGACGGCCACTTCGCGAGCGAGGTGATGATGCGCCGGCTGCGCCGCGCACATCCCTGGCGCGCCGCGAACTGGCGCAGCTTCTCGATCATGCAGCCGATGGACGCGCTGGTGGCGCAGCTCGACGCCTTCGGGCCTACCGTGCTCGCGACCTACCCGACCGCCGCGGTGCTCATCGCCGAGCAGGCCCGCGCCGGCCGCCTGCGCGCGCGGCTGCAGGAGTGCTGGACCGGCGGCGAGACGCTGACGCCGGCGATGCGCGCGGCGATCGAGCAGGGCCTGGCCTGCACGCTGCGCAACAGCTACGGCGCCTCGGAGTTCCTGCCGATCGCCTGGGAGTGCGCGCAGGGCCGGCTGCACGTCAACGCCGACTGGGTGATTCTCGAGCCGGTCGACGAGATGGGCCGGCCCGTGCCCCCGGGCCAGCCGTCGCACACGACGCTGCTGACCAACCTCGCCAACCACGTGCAGCCGATCATCCGGCTCGACATCGGCGACCGGATCACCCGGCACGAGTCAGCCTGCGGCTGCGGCTGCACGCTGCCGACGATCGACATCGAGGGCCGCGACGACGAGGTGCTGAGCCTGCCCGGAGCCGACGGCCGGGCCGTCCCGATGCTGCCGCTGGCGCTGGTCACCGCGCTGGAGGACGACGCCGGCGTCAGCGCCTTCTGCCTCGATCAGCCGGGCCCGCGGCGCTGGCGGCTGCGGCTCGAGCCCGGCACCGACGATGCGGTAGTGACGCGCTGCCGCACGGTGCTGCGCGGCCTGGCACGGGCCCAGGG
>CALJUI010000457.1 GCA_937975735.1 uncultured Rubrivivax sp. | reverse complement strand
CCGGCGCCCAGCCGCGAGAGCTACCTCGTCGCCGACAAGATCATCCAGGCCTGCAAGGACACCGGCGCCGAGGCGGTGCACCCGGGCTACGGCTTCCTGTCGGAGAACGAGGCCTTCGCCAAGCGGGTCGAGGAGGAGGGCATCGTCTTCATCGGGCCGAAGCACCACAGCATCGCGGCGATGGGCGACAAGATCGCGTCGAAGAAGCTCGCGAACGACGCCAAGGTCAACACCATCCCGGGCTGGAACGACGCCATCGAGTCGCCCGAGCGCGCGGTCGAGATCGCCAAGGACATTGGCTACCCGGTGATGATCAAGGCCAGCGCCGGCGGCGGCGGCAAGGGCCTGCGCGTCGCCTTCAACGACAAGGAGGCGCTCGAGGGCTTCGCGACCTGCCGCAACGAGGCGAAGGCGAGCTTCGGCGACGACCGCATCTTCATCGAGAAGTTCGTCGAGCAGCCGCGCCACATCGAGATCCAGGTGCTGGCCGACAGCCACGGCAACACGGTCTACCTGCACGAGCGCGAGTGTTCGATCCAGCGCCGCCACCAGAAGGTGATCGAGGAGGCGCCGTCGCCGTTCATCAGCGACGCGACGCGCAAGGCGATGGGCGAGCAGGCCGTCGCGCTGGCCAAGGCGGTGAAGTACCAGAGCGCCGGCACCGTCGAGTTCGTCGTCGGCAAGGACCAGAGCTTCTATTTCCTGGAGATGAACACCCGACTGCAGGTCGAGCACCCGGTGACCGAGAGCATCACCGGCATCGACCTCGTCGAGCAGATGATCAGGATCGCCGCCGGCGAGAAGCTGCCCTTCACGCAGGACCAGATCCCGCGCCGCGGCTGGGCGATCGAGTGCCGGATCAACGCCGAGGACCCGTTCCGCGGCTTCCTGCCCTCGGTCGGCCGGCTGGTGCGCTACCGCCCGCCGCCGACGACGATGGAAGCGGCCGCGCCGGTGCCCGACGGCGGGGGCGTGCGCGTCGACACCGGCGTCTACGAGGGTGGCGAGATCCCGATGTACTACGACTCGATGATCGCCAAGCTGATCGTGCATGGCCGCGACCGCGCCGAGGCGATCGCGCGGATGCGCGAGGCGCTCAACGGCTTCGTGATCCGTGGCGTGGCCAGCAGCATCCCGTTCCAGTCGGCGCTGCTGGCGCACCCGAAGTTCGTCGCCGGTGACTTCAACACCGGCTTCATCGCCGAGCACTACGCCAAGGGCTTCCGCGCCGAGGACGTGCCGCACGACGACCCGGACTTCCTGCTCGCGCTGGCCTGCGCCGCCTACCGCCGCTACCGCGAGCGCGCCGCCGGCATCAGCGGCCAGCTGCCCGGCCACGGCGTGCGCATCGGCGAGCAGTTCACCGCGGTGATCAAGGGCGAGGGCGGGGACTACGACATGCACCCGGTGCAGATCGTCAACGACGGCGTCATCAAGGTCACGCTGGCGGAGAAGGTGTACGCGATCGAGAGCGACTGGCGCTTCGGCGAGGTGCGCGCCAGCGGCCTGTGCAACGGCCGCGGCTTCACCGCGCAGCTCGAGCGCCACGGGCTGTGGACGCGCGTGCAGCACAACGGCCTGCAGATCGACGCCATGGTCGTCAGCGCGCGCGCGGCCGAGCTGCTTCGCGTGATGCCGGTGAAGGCGGCGGCCGACATGAGCAAGTTCCTGCTCTCGCCGATGCCGGGGCTGCTCGTCGACCTCGCGGTGCAGCCCGGGCAGGCCGTGCAGGCCGGCGAGCGGCTGGCGGTGATCGAGGCGATGAAGATGGAGAACATCCTCGTCGCGACGCAGGACGGCGTGGTCGGCGAACTGCTGGCCGCCAAGGGCGAGAGCCTGTCCGTGGACCAACCGATCCTGAGCTTCCAATGAGCCGCCCGTTCCGCATCCTCGGCATCCAGCAGATCGCGATCGGCGGGCCGGACAAGCAACGCCTGAAGTCGCTCTGGGTCGATGTCTTCGGGCTGGAGGTCAAGAGCACCTTCGTCAGCGAACGCGAGAACGTCGACGAGGACATCTGCGCGCTGGGGCACGGCGTGCACGCGGTCGAGGTCGACCTGATGCAGCCGATCGATCCGGACAGGAAGCCGGCGGTGCACGCCACGCCGCTGAACCACGTCGGCCTGTGGGTGGACGACCTGCCCAAGGCCGTCGAGTGGATGACGGCGCAGGGCGTGCGCTTCGCACCGGGCGGCGTCCGACAGGGTGCCGCCGGTCACGACATCTGCTTCATCCATCCGAAGGGCAACGCGCAGTTCCCGATCGGCGGCGAGGGCGTGCTGATCGAACTCGTGCAGGCGCCGCCGGAGGTGGTCAACGCGTTGAAGCCAGGCTGCTGACGGCGATCTGCGCGTCGACCTCCAGGCCTCGGGCGCGGAACTCGTCGACCTGCGCGACCAGCGTGGCGCGCGCTGCAAGCGACCGCACTTCGCCGGCGATCTGCAGCCGCGCGTCGTGCAGCGAGGCGCTTGCACGCACCGCGGCACGCAGGTCGGGGAGGTAGTCCGCGCTCATCCAGGAGGGGTGCAGGACCGGCGCGACGCGCAGCCGGTCCAGGACATGCTCGGCGCCGTACAACGCCCGGGCCCGCCGAAGGATCGCCGCATGTTCGGCAGGGCCCGGCACGTCGCCGTAGAGCACCAGCTGGGGCGCGTCGTACTCGGCGTGCAGCGCGGGCAGTGGCAGGGACCCGGTCTCGGCAGGTGCGTGCATTGCGTTCGGGACGCCGGACGCCGGCGACGTCGCCAGGGCGATCAGCGTTACGGTGGTCAGGAAGGCGGCGACCGCCCAGCGGTACGGGCTCATCGGTGAATGACGCTGCGGTGACGACCGGACCTTAGAACGGCAAGGCCGGTCACGCACCATCCCTCGGTACGGGTCGACGAGGCGCGAACCACGAACTGGGGATGGGCGGGCTCGGACCGCGGCCTATGCTGGCCGCCGGCCATGCGCATCTTCATCAGCTACCGCCGCGACGACAGCATCCTGTCGGCCCGGCTGCTGCACAACGAACTGGCCGCGCGCTTCGGCGCCGACCAGGTATTCATGGACCTGGACGACATCGGCTACGGCGAGGACTTCGCGCAGGACATCGACCGCGAGCTGTCGCAGGCCGACGTGGTGCTGGTGGTCATCGGCCCGCAGTGGGCGCAGATCATCGAACAGCGCCTGCGCGGTGACGACTGGGTGCGCCACGAGGTGGCCGCCGCGCTGCGGCTGCGGGCGCAGGCTCGTTCGGCCGGCCGGAGCTCGCCGCGCGTGCTGCCGGTTCTGGTGGAGTCGGCGCCCTGGCCGGTGCGCGGCCTGCCGCCGGACCTTGCGCCGCTGCTGCGGCTGAACGCGCTGCGCATCGAGGAGCGCTCGCTCAAGCCGCACCTCAACGCGCTGATCGAGGCGGTGCGGGAGACGAGCTTCGAGGACGAGGCGCGGACGCTGCGCGCGCTGCTGCAGGGCCGCCGCAAGGCCTACCTGGCGGCCGCGCTGGTCGGCGTGCTCGCCTTCCTCGGCAGCTGGATCGCGCTGTTCGACTTCTTCGGCCTGGACAGCCGGCTGGCCAGCGAGACGATGCAGCTTGCCGGCACCGGCGGCGTCGCCCCCTGGAGCGGCGAGGTCGTGCTGGTGGCGATCGACGAGGGCACCGAACAGGCGGTCGGCCGCGGCTTCGACGCCTCCTGGCGCAGCGAGCACGCGGCGATCGTCCGTGCGGCGGCGGCCGCGGGCGCGCGCAGCCTGGCCTTCGATCTCGTGCTCGAGGAGGCCGGTCCGCCGGACGCCGACCGCGCGCTGGCCGGAGCGCTCGGCGAGGTCCGCGAAGTGCTGCCGGTGAGCTTCGGCGTGCAGCGTCTGGCGGGCGACACGCCCCTGCTGCACCCGCCGTTCGCTGCGCTGGCGCACTGGGGCGTGGCCT
>CALJUI010000456.1 GCA_937975735.1 uncultured Rubrivivax sp. | reverse complement strand
GCCGCGACCTCGGCGGCGAAGTCGTCGGCCTTCTTCTCGATGCCCTCGCCGACCACGTACAGCGTGAAGCCACTGACGGTGGTCTTCTTATCCTTGAGCATCTGCTCGACCGTCTGCTTGTCGTTCTTGACGAAGCTCTGGTTGAAGAGCGAGACCTCCTTCAGGAACTTCTGCACCGAGCCCTCGACCATCTTGGCGACGATCTCGGCCGGCTTGCCCGACTCGGCGGCCTTCTCGGCGGCGATCTTGCGCTCCTTCTCGACGAGCTCGGCCGGCACCTCGGCCACCGACACCGCCACCGGCTTCATCGCCGCGACGTGCATCGCGACGTCCTTGGCGGCAACCTCGTCGCCAGAGAACTCGACGACGACGCCGATGCGCGTGCCGTGCAGGTAGTGCGCGAGCTGATTCGCGCCGCCATAGTGCTTGAAGCGGCGGATCGACATGTTCTCGCCGATCTTGCCGATCAGGCCCTTGCGCACGTCCTCGACCGTCGGGCCGAAGCCGTCCTGGGTCAGCGGCAGCGCCGACAGCGCGGCGACGTCGGCCGGGTTGTGCCGCGCGATCAGCCCGGCGCAGGCGTTGGCGAAGGCGATGAAGGAATCGTTCTTGGTGACGAAGTCGGTCTCGCAGTTGACTTCGATCATCGCGCCGGTATTGCCCTCGACGACGGCGGCGATCACGCCCTCGGCGGTGACCCGGGCCGCGGCCTTGCCGGCCTTGTTGCCGAGCTTGACGCGCAGGATCTCCTCGGCGCGGACCAGGTCGCCGTCGGCCTCGGTCAGGGCCTTCTTGCACTCCATCATCGGAGCGTCGGTCTTGGCGCGCAGTTCGGCGACCATGCTTGCGGTGATTGCGGGCATAACTTTCAAATCTCCGTTCTTGAATCGAAGCCGGCCGGGCGCGAGCGGTCGCGGCCGGCCGGCGCGGACCCGGGCCCGATGGGCCCCGGTCGGATCAGGCCAGTCAGGCGTCCTCGCGGACCTCGACGAACTCGTCGCCCTCGGCGGCGGCGGCCACGACCTCGCTCGTCGCGTTGGCCTTGCCTTCGAGCACCGCATCGGCGACCGCCTTCGCGTACAGCGCGACGGCCTTGGCCGAATCGTCGTTGCCGGGGATCACGTAGTCGATGCCCTGCGGCGAGTGGTTGGTGTCGACCACGCCGATCAGCGGGATGCCCAGCTTCTTGGCCTCGGCCACCGCGATCTTGTGGAAGCCGACGTCGATCACGAACATCGCGTCGGGCAGCGCGTTCATGTCCTGGATGCCACCGATGTCCTTCTCGAGCTTGACCAGCTCGCGTTCGAACAGCAGCGCTTCCTTCTTGATCATCTGCTCGGTGCCGGCCTCCTTGGTGGCCTGCATGTCCTTGAGCTTCTTCAGCGAGGCCTTGACGGTCTTGAAGTTGGTCAGCATGCCGCCGAGCCAGCGCTGGTCGACGTAGGGCATGCCGCAGCGAGCAGCCTCCATCGCGACCACCTCGCGCGCCTGACGCTTGGTGCCGATCATCAGGATCGTGCCGCCGCGGGCGGCGAGCTGGCGGATGAACTTCAGCGCGTCCTCGAGCAGCGGTTGCGTCTTCTCGAGGTTGATGATGTGGATCTTGTTGCGGTGGCCGTAGATGTACGGGGCCATCCGCGGGTTCCAGAAGCGCGTCTGGTGGCCGAAATGGACACCCGCTTCCAGCATTTCACGCATGGAGACAGACATGGAAACTCCGAAGGTTGGGTCTAGAATCCCGGCGCACATCGGCACGGCGCTTGATCCGTGTCGACACCTTTCGGCTGCCGGGTTCGCGATTTGCTTGCCCATCGAGGACCACCGGCCAGATCACCTGTCGGCGCACCCGTCGAGACAAACCCTATGATTCTAGCACGCAGCGGCGCGTCCGATCTGTGCGGCGAGCGCGAACGGCTGCAGCGTGGCGCCTCCAGCGCCGCCGAGAGCCTGGACCGCTGCCTCGCCGCCGCCGACGAGCCAGCCAACCACCATGTCTTCCTGCGCCGCTTCGACGTGCTCGCGCGAGCCCAGGCCCAGGCCGTCGACACGCTGGCCGCCGCCGGCCAGCAGCGCCCGCCGCTGGCGGGACTGGCGGTGTCGGTGAAGGACCTGTTCGACGTCGCCGGATTCCCCACCACCGCCGGCTCGAAGGCGCTGCCCGAGACGCCGGCAGCCAGCGACGCGCCCACCGTGGCGCGCCTGCGCGCCTACGGCGCCGCGCTCGTCGGGCACACCAACCAGAGCGAGTTCGCGTTCTCCGGCGTGGGCCTGAACCCGCACCACGGCACCCCGACGAACCCGGCCACCGCGGCGATCGATCCGACGCCGCGCGTGCCGGGCGGCTCCACCTCCGGCGGCGCGGTCAGCGTGGCCACCGGCGCGGCCTGGGCGGCGCTCGGCTCGGACACCGGTGGCTCGATCCGCATTCCGGCGGCGCTGCAGGGCCTGGTCGGCTTCAAGAACACGCAGCGCCTGACGCCGCTGGACGGCTGCGTGCCGCTGTCGAGCTCGCTCGACACGGCCTGCGCGATCACGCGCTCGGTGCGCGACGCCGTACTGCTGCACGAGGTGCTGGCCGCGCGCCAGGTGCGGCTGCAGGATCGCGAGTTGTCGAGCTGGCGCTTCGCGGTGCCGACGACCTTGATGCTCGATGCGCTCGAAACCCCGGTCGCCCGCGCCTTCGAGCGCAGCCTGGCCGCGCTGCGCGGAGCCGGCGCGAGCATCGTCGAGCTGCCGTTGGCGCCACTGGCCGAACTCGCGCCCTTGAACGTGCACGGCGGCTTCGCCGCCGCCGAGAGCTGGGCCTGGCATCGAGCACGCCTCGACAAGCACGAGGCGCGCTACGACCCGCGTGTCGCGGCGCGCATCCGCCGGGGCGCCAAGCTCTCGGCGGCCGACTACATCGACCTGCTGCACGCCCGCCGCAGCTGGATCCAGCGCATCGAAGCCGCGGTGGCGCCGTTCGACGCACTGCTGTCGCCGACGGTGCCGCTCGTCGCGCCGCCGCTGGCGCCGCTGGTCGCCGACGACGACGCCTTCTTCGCCGCGAACGCGCTGCTGCTGCGCAACCCGTCGGTGGTCAACTTCCTCGACGGCTGCGCGATCTCGGTGCCCTGCCAGGCCGCCGGCGAACTGCCGGTCGGGCTGATGCTCTGGGCGCCGGCGCTGCGCGACGACACCGTGCTGTCGGCCGCGCTCGCGGTCGAGGTCGGCCTCGCCAGGGGCCACTGAGATGCGCATCGCCATCGTCGGCGCCGGCATCGTCGGCGTCACCACCGCGTACGAGCTCGCGCAGGACGGCCACGAGGTCACCGTGTTCGAGCGCGACGCCAGCGTCGCCACCGGCACCAGCTTCGCCAACGCCGGCGTGATCGCGCCGGGCTACGTCACGCCCTGGGCCGCGCCGGGCATGCCGCGCAAGGTGCTCGGCCACCTGTTCAGTCGCCACGCGCCGGTGCGCCTGTCGGGCCTGCGGACCCTGGCGCTGGCACCCTGGATCTGGCGCTGGTGGCGGGCCTGCCGACCGGCGGTCTACCAGGCCAACCGGGCCCGGATGCATCGGCTGGCGCGCTTCAGCCGCGAGCGTCTCGACCTGCTGACGGCGAAGCACCGGCTCGAGTACGAGCAGGCCCAGGGCTACATGGTGCTGCTGCGCGGCGAGCGCGACCTGGCGATGGCCCGTGGCGGCATCAAGCTGCTCGCGGAGATGGGCGTGGCCTTCGAAC
The DNA here is from genome assembly GCA_937975735.1 of uncultured Rubrivivax sp. Taxonomy (GTDB): domain Bacteria; phylum Pseudomonadota; class Gammaproteobacteria; order Burkholderiales; family Burkholderiaceae_C; genus Rubrivivax. Next base: position 20,545 of record CALJUI010000456.1, on the reverse strand, counting down.
TGATCGACGCCGACCGCGCGCGGGCGATCGAGCCTGGCCTGCACCCGGCCACGCCGCTGCGCGCGGCGATCCACCTGGCGCAGGACGGGGTCGGCAACTGCCGGCAGTTCGCGCACGCGCTGAAGGGCGAGGCCGCCCGCCTGGGGGCCCGGTTTCGCTTTCAGGATGCGGTGGAGTCGATCGCGCCCGGACCCGGCGTCGAGCTCGCCTCGACGTCCGGCCGCCACGCCTTCGACGGCGTCGTGGTCTGCGCCGGCCCGCAGGCGGCGCCGCTGCTGCGACCGATCGGCGTCAGGTTGCCGATCGTGCCGGTGCACGGCTACTCGATCACCGCCCCGCTGCGGCACCACGACGGCGAGTCCGAGGCCGGGCCACGCTCGGCGCTGATGGACGAGACCTACAAGGTCGCGATCTCGCGTCTGGGCGAGCGCGTGCGCGTGGCCGGCAGCGCCGAGCTCGGCGGCTCGCTGGCCGAGATGCGCGCGCCGGCGATCGCCACGCTGTACCGCGTGCTCGAAGACTGGTTTCCGGGCGCGGCGCAGATCAGCAAGGTGCAGACCTGGAAGGGTGCGAGACCGATGCTGCCCGACGGTCCGCCGGTGCTCGGCGCCAGCGGTCGGCCGGGCGTCTGGCTGAACCTCGGCCACGGGTCGAGCGGTTGGGCCCTGTCCGCCGGCTCGGCCCGCGTCGTCGCCGACCTGATCGGTGGCCGGACGCCGTCGATCGACGTCGAGGGCCTGGGGATCGACCGGCTGGCATGAGATAGTGTCGCGGCGATGCGCCGACACGCCGACGACACCCTGCATGCCGTGTGCCCCGGCACCCAACGCTGGGCGCTGCACGACCTGGCGTCGACCCGCGCCATCGAGGCGGCCGCACTGGCGGCTGGCGCGCCGCAGTCGCTGATGCAGCGCGCCGGGCTGGCGGTGGCGCGGCTCGCGCTGGCGACCCAGCCGCAAGCGCGGCGCGTGCACGCGCTGGCCGGCCCGGGCAACAACGGCGGCGATGCGCTGGTCGCGGCGACGCGGCTCCACGCCCTGGGCTGGCGGGCCCGCGCGACCCTGTTCGGCGACCCGGCCCGGCTGCCGGACGACGCCCGCCAGGCTTTCGATGCGGCCGTCGCCGCCGGGGTGCCGGTCGGGTCGAGCTGGCCCGCGGCCGACGACGACGACCTGCTGATCGACGGCTTGCTGGGCATCGCCGTGTCGCGCCCGGCACAAGGCGCGATCGCCGAGGCGATCCGGCGCCTCAATCGTTCGGGCCGCCCGGTGATCGCGGTGGACCTGCCGTCCGGCCTCGCTGCCGAGACCGGTATCGCGCTCGGCGGCCTGGCGGTCCGGGCGAGCGACACGCTGTCGCTGCTCACCCTCAAGGCCGGCCCGTTCACCGCCCAGGGGCGCGACCACGCCGGCCGGATCTGGCTCGACACCCTTGGCGTCCGGGACGTGCCGTCGTCGATGCACCTGCTCGGTCGCGAGGGCTGGACCGCCGGACCCCACGACGCCCACAAGGGTCGCTTCGGCGACCTCGGCGTGATCGGCGGCGACCGCGGGATGCTCGGTGCGGTCTGGCTCGCCGCCCGCGCCGGCCTCGCCGCCGGGGCTGGCCGGGTCTACGTCGGCGCACTCGGCGACGAAAGCCTGCTCGGCGATCCGCAGCGCCTGGAGCTGATGCAGCGTCCGGTCGCCGCGCTGCTCGACCCGCGGGCGCTGGCAACGCGGACCATCGTCTGCGGTTGCGGCGGCGGGAATGCGGTGCGCGCCAGCCTGCCGCCGCTGCTGGCGCATGCCGCTCGGCTGGTCCTGGACGCCGACGCACTCAACGCGATTGCCGCGGAGCCCGCCTTGATGCAGGCGCTGCGCGCCCGCGGCGCGCGCGACCGTCCCACCGTGCTGACGCCGCACCCGCTGGAGGCGGCAAGACTGATCGGCACCGAGGCCGCGGCGGTGCAGGCAGACCGGATCGGCCACGCCCGCGCGCTGGCCGAAAGCAGCTCAGCGGTCGTGGTGCTGAAGGGTTCGGGGACCGTGGTCGCGTCGCCGGACGGCGCGCTCGCCTTGAACCCCAGCGGCAACGCGCTGCTCGCATCGCCGGGCACCGGCGACGTGCTGGCCGGCTGGATCGGGGGCGCCTGGTCGCGCGCAGGATCCGACGCCGATCCTTTCGCCGTGTCGGGCGCGGCGGTCTGGCGCCACGGCTGCGCCGCCGACATGATCGCGCGGGATTCGCCGCCGCCGACCAGCCTGCCGGCGGGCGACCTGCTCGAGGCGATGCGCACGCGCGTCGCCTGAACGCGGATCAACGGGCCGAACGGCCGGCCGACCTGCGGCTGCTGCCGCGCGCGGACTTCGCGCCCGCGCTGCCCTTGCCGGCCTTCGCCGCCTTGGGCTTTCCGCGCGCCGCCTTCGACACGCGATCGGCCGCCTTCAGCGCCTCGAGTTCGTCGACCGCGCTGCCCTTGCCACGCTGACGCTCGCCTCGGCCGGCGGCCAGCAGCCGGTCCTCGTCCACCTCGCGGACCAGGCGGAAGTCGATCTTGCGCCCGTCCAGGTCGACCCGGCTGACCTGCACCCGCACCCGCGTGCCGACGCCGTAGCGCAGGCCGCTGCGCTCGCCGCGCAGTTCCTGGCGCACCTCGTCGAAGCGGAAGTAGTCGCCGCCGAGTTCGCTGATGTGGACCAACCCGTCGACGTAGAGCTCGTCGAGGGCGACGAAGATGCCGAAGGCCGCGGCAGCGCTGACCGTGCCGCTGAACTCCTCGCCGAGCCGGTCGCGCATGTAGCGGCACTTCAGCCAGGCCTCGACGTCGCGCGACGCCTCGTCGGCACGGCGCTCGTTGGCGCTGCAGTGCGCACCGGCCTGCTCCCACAGCTCGAGCTCGCGCGAGCTCGCCTTCGGGGCCTTCGCGGCGGCCTTCTTCGCCGGCGCCGTCTTCACCTGGCGCAGCGGCGCCGCCGCCGGCACCGTGTCGGCCAGCGACAGCTGGTAGCGCTTGGCGCCGAGCAGCGCCTTGATCACGCGGTGAACGAGCAGATCCGGGTAGCGCCGGATCGGGCTCGTGAAGTGCGTGTAGGCCTCGTAGGCCAGACCGAAGTGACCCTCGTTGCTGGCGGTGTACACGGCCTGCTGCATCGAGCGGAGCAGCATCGTGTGGATCTGCGCCGCGTCGATCCGTTCCTTGGTCGCGCTGGCGATCGCCTGCATCTCGGCCGGCGCCGGCTCGTCGCTCAGGTGCAGGCCGATGCCCAGCGAGCGCAGGTAGTTCTGAAGCGCCAGCCGCTTCTCGGGCGTCGGCCCCTCGTGCACCCGGTACAGCGAAGGGTGCTTACCCAGCGCGATGAAGTCGGCGGCGCAGATGTTGGCGGCGAGCATCGCCTCCTCGATCAGCCGGTGGGCGTCGGTTCGCGTGCGCGGCACGATCTTCTCGATGCGGCCGTTGTCGTCGCAGACGATCTGCGTCTCGGTGGTCTCGAAGTCCACCGCACCGCGCTTGGCCCGCTGCTTGAGCAGCGCGCGGTAGACCTCGTGCAGGTTCAGCAGCTGCGGCAGGATGTCGGCGCGGCGCTGCGCCTCCGGCCCGCGCGTGTTGGCCAGCGCCGCGGCAACCTCGGTGTAGGTCAGGCGGGCGTGCGAGTTGATCACCGCCGGGTAGAACTGGTAGGCGTCGATCGCGCCCTGCGCGTCGACGACCATGTCGCAAACCATCGCCAGCCGATCCTGCTCGGGCACCAGCGAACACAGCCCGTTGGACAGCTTCTCCGGCAGCATCGGAATCACTCGGCGCGGGAAGTAGACCGAGGTCGCGCGTTCGTAGGCATCCTGGTCGATCGGCTCGCCGGGCTTGACGTAGTGGCTGACGTCGGCGATCGCGACGACCAGCCGCCAGCCTTCGACCGCCGACTTGCCGCGGCCGCGCTTGATCGGCTCGCAGTAGACCGCGTCGTCGAAGTCGCGTGCGTCCTCGCCGTCGATCGTCACCAGCGCCACGTCGGTCAGGTCGACGCGGTGCTTGCGGTCGACCGGCCGGATGCGATCGGGCAGGGTCGCCGCCTGCGCCAAGGTCTCCGGCGAGAAGCGATGCGGCACCTCGTACTTGCGCACCGCGATCTCGATCTCCATGCCGGGGTCGTCGATCTCGCCGAGCACCTCGAGCACGCGGCCGACCGGCTTGGAGTGCAGCGACGGCAGCTCGGTCAGCTCGACCGAGACGACCTGGCCGACGGTCGCCGCAGCGATGCCGTTCTTTGGGATCAGGATGTCCTGCCCGTAGCGACGATCCTCCGGCGCGACCAGCCAGTGGCCGCTCTCGTTGAGCAGCCGGCCGATGATCGGCGTCTTGCGGCGTTCGACGATGTCGAGCACGCGCCCCTCGGGGCGCCCCTTGCGGTCGACACGGACGATGCGCACGCGGACCCGGTCACGATGCAGTACCGAGCGCATCTCCTCGGGGGCCAGGTAGATGCTCGGCTCGCCGTCGTCGCGGACGACGAAGCCGTGGCCGTCGCGGTGGCCGAGCACCTGGCCTTCGACCTCGCTCAGCAATGCGATGGCGGCGGCGGGACGGCTTGTTTCGTTTGAGTTCTTGATGATATGATCCTCGGTTCCTGAAAGCCCAGGTGGCGGAATTGGTAGACGCACTAGTTTCAGGTACTAGCGCTGAGAGGCGTGGAGGTTCGAGTCCTCTCCTGGGCACCAGAACAATGAAAATGATAGAGGCCGACACACCCGTGTCGGCCTTTTTGTTGGGCGGCTTCCAGGCGGCGAGTCGTGCGTCGCCCGGTCAAACCGCGTACTTCTTCGCCAGCCGGTCCGGCGGCAGGTTGTCGTACTCCTCGAACGGCTGGTGGATCCACGGGCTCGTGGGCAGCGTCTCGACGAAGTAGTCGGGCGTGTAGGTCGACGCGCCCTTGACCCAGATGACGGCCGACCGCAGTTCGGCGATCGCCGGCATGCCGCGGAGCCGATCGACCACGGCGCGCAGCGTGACGCCGGAGTCGGCCAGGTCGTCGACCAGCAGCACGCGCCCGGCGAGCTCGCCCTTCGGCAGCGTGATGTACTTGGCCATGTCCAGCCGGCCCTGGATCGTGCCGGCCTCGGCGCGGTAGGAACTCGTCGACATGATCGCCAGCGGCTTGTCGAACACGCGGGACAGCACGTCGCCCGGCCGCATGCCGCCGCGCGCCAGGCACAGGATCTGGTCGAAGGCCCAGCCCGAGTTGTGCACCTTCAGCGCCAGCCGCTCGATCAGCATGTGGTACTCGTCCCAGGAGACGTAGAGGTGTTTGCCGTCGTCGGTGAGCATCGGTCCAGTCCTTCGGTTCAGGCGCGGTACGGGTGGCGCAGCACGATGGTGTGATCGCGATCGGGGCCGGTGGAGACCATGTCGATCGGCCGGTCGACCAGCGCCTGCACGCGTTCCAGGTAGCGTCGCGCATTGGGCGGCAGCCGGTCCCACTCGGTGACGCCGACGGTGCTGTCGCTCCAGCCCGGCCAGGTCTCGTAGATCGGCTCGCAGCGCACGATCTCGTCGGCGTCGAGCGGCAGGATGTCGAGCTCACGGCCGTCGATCCGGTAGCCGGTGCAGACCTGGATCGTCTTCAGGCCGTCGAGCACGTCGAGCTTGGTGATGCACAGGCCGGAGATGCCGTTGATGATCATCGAGCGCTTCAGCGCCGCGGCGTCGAGCCAGCCGCAGCGCCGCGCCCGGCCGGTCACCGTGCCGCGCTCCTGGCCGACCGTCGACAGGTGGTGGCCGACCGAGCCTTCCTGGTCGATCGGCAGTTCGGTCGGGAACGGGCCGCCGCCGACCCGCGTCGTGTAGGCCTTGGTGATGCCGAGCACGTAGTGCAGCAGGTCCGGGCCGACGCCCGAGCCGGCAGCCGCGTTGCCGGCCACGCAGTTGCTCGAGGTCACGTAGGGGTAGGTGCCGTGGTCGATGTCGAGCAGCGTGCCCTGCGCGCCCTCGAACAGCAGGTTGGCACCGTCGCGATGGGCCTGGTGCAGACGGTAGCCGACGTCCGCGAGCATCGGGCGCAGCTGCTCCGCGGCGCGCATCGCGCCGTCGAACACCGGCTCGAAGTCCAGCGGCCGGCCCTTGAGGTGGCTGCCGAGTCCAGCGTTGTGCAGTTCGAGCAGTTCGCGCAGCTTGCGCGCCAGCCGGTCGGGGTGCTTCAGGTCCTGCACGCGCACCGCCCGCCGGGCGACCTTGTCTTCGTAGGCGGGACCGATGCCCTTTCCGGTGGTGCCGATCTTGCCGGAACCGCTGCTCTCGCGCAGCGCCTCGCGGGCGCGGTCGGTCTCGACGTGGAACGGCAGGATCAGCGGGCAGGACTCGGACAGGAACAGCCGCGGCCGCACCTCCAGGCCGGCCGTCTCGAGGCGCTCGATCTCGCCGATCAGGTGGGTCGGATCGACGACGACGCCGTTGCCGATGTAGCAGGCCACGCCGTCGCGCATGACGCCCGAGGGGATCAGCTGCAGCGCCGTCTTCACGCCGCGGATGACGAGCGTGTGGCCGGCGTTGTGGCCGCCCTGGAAGCGCACCACGCCCTGCGCGTGCTCGGTCAGCCAGTCGACGACCTTGCCCTTGCCTTCGTCGCCCCACTGGGTGCCGACGACGACGACGTTGCGGCCGGGGGCCGGCCCTGAGTTCTGCTGCATCACTTGCCAATCCTGAATGTCAATTTCGTGTCGGCGCGCGCGATCGCAGCGCCCAGCGGCCGTCGATGGCGACCAGCTCGCGGTCGCACTCGAATCCGCCGGTGTCGGTGCCGTGTCCGGGCATCACCGACACCACGGTCTCCCCCTGGTCGCGCAGCCCGAGCACCGCCGCGCGCAGCGCCGGATCTTCGCCCCAGGGGACCATCACCGCCGGTGCCGTCGGCGCTGCCGGCAGGCGTTCGGCGAGCGCCTTCAGGTCCATGCTGAAGCCCGCTGCGGGTCGGTTGCGCCCGAACACCGCACCGACCTCGTCGTAGCGGCCGCCGCGCGCCAGCGGGTCGCTGGCACCGGCACCGAAGACGGCAAAGCGCGGCCCGCTGTAATACGCATAGCCGCTCATGTCGGACAGGTCGAACCCGACCCGCAACTCCGGGTGTGCGCTGCGCAGGTGCGCGGCCAGCCACTCGAGCTGAGCCAGCGCATCCTGCACCATCGGCCGCGACGGCAGGCGCTCGCGCGCCGCGGCCAGCACCTCGTCGCCGCCGTACAGCTCGGGCAGCACGCGCAGCGCCTGGCGCACCTCCGCCGGCAGGGCTTCGCCGCGCGCAGCCAGCGTGGCCGCGTCCTTGTTCGACAGCGCCTGCGCCAGCTCGCCAAGCGCCACCGGGCCCAGCGGCACGCCGGCCAGCACCCCGCGCAGCCCGCGCGCATCGGCGAGGTCGATCCCCCGGTGGGGGACGCCGGCCAGCACCAGGCAGTCGATCGCCAACTCCTGCACCTCGAGGTCGGCCTCGAGACCGGCGTGGCCGAACACCTCGGCGCCGAATTGCAGCGGCTCGCGGCTCGCGTACAGCCCGGCCGGCCGCGTGTGCAGCACAGGACCGCAGTAGCACAGCCGCGTGACCCCTTCGCGGTTGAGCAGATGCGCATCGATCCGGGCCGCCTGCGGCGTGGTGTCGGCGCGCAAGCCGAGCGAGCGGCCGCTCAGCTGGTCGACCAGCTTGAAGGTGCGCAGGTCGAGCTCATGACCGGTTCCCGACAGCAGCGACTCCAGATGCTCGAGCAAGGGCGGCGCGACCAGTTCGAAGCCGTAGGCATGCGCCCGGTCCAGCAGGGTGCGCCGAAGCTCCTCCAGGCGCCGTGCCTGCGTCGGCAGGACATCGGCAATGTGCTCCGGCAGCAGCCAAGCAGACGACATGAAAAGGCGGGGGGATTGAAAGCGGCATTGTACCGGCGCACCTACCGGTTGCCCGGGCCCGCGGCGCTCAGGCCCAGATCGACAGCAGCAGCAGGCCGATCGCGATGCTGACCAGGCCGATGAAGCGGATCTGGCCGTCGGACATGCGGGCGACGCGGGTGAACATGTCGCGCCATCCGCGCGGGTTGACGAAGGGCAGCAAGCCCTCGAAGACCAGCATCAGCGCGAGCGCGCCGAGCATCAGGTCGGACATCGCCCGTCCGTGTCAGCGTGCCGCCGGGCCGCCGCTGCGCATGGCCTTGAAGAACTCGTTGCTCGGGTCGACGACGACCATGTCGCTGCGCGACCGGAAGCTCGCCCGATAGGCCTCGAGGCTGCGGTAGAACTGCGCGAACTGCGGATCCCGGCCGAAGGCCTCGGCGTACAGCGCCGACGCCCTGGCGTCGCCCTCGCCCTTGACCTTCTGCGCATCGCGGTAGGCCTCGGCGAGGATCACCTCGCGCTGCCGATCGGCGTCGGCGCGGATCTTCTCGCCCTCGGCCGCCCCGGTCGAGCGCAGTTCGTTGGCGACGCGCTTGCGCTCGGACTCCATCCGGCGGAACACCGCGTCCGTGATGTCGGAGACGAAGTCGACGCGCTTGACGCGCACGTCGATGATCTCGATGCCGAAGTTCTTCGCCTCGTCGAGCAGGCGATCGCGTACCCCGCCCATCACCTTCTCGCGCTCGGTGGCGAGCACGCCACTGACGTTGCGCTTGGTGACCTCCTCGTTGAAGGCGGCCTGCACCACCGGCGCCAGCCGCGTCTCGAGGTTGCGGATGTCGGCGCCGTTGTTGCGGATGAACTGGCGCGGGTCGCTGATGCGCCACTTGACCATCCAGTCGATCAGCAGGCTCTTCTTCTCGGCGGTGAAGATCGGGCGCGTGTCCGGGCTGTCGAGGGTCTGGATGCGCTTGTCCAGGAACACGACGTTCTGGAACGGCGGCGGCATCTTGAACTTCAGACCCGGCTCGGTGATGACCTCCTTGATCTCGCCGAGCGCGAAGACGACGCCGACCTGGCGCTGGTCGACGATGAACAGCGTGGACGACAGGCCGATGAGCGCCAGCAGCACGCCGGCGACGATGAATCCGAGACGTTGGCTCATGGCGGCGGCTCCTCAGCGGCCCTCGCGGTCGCGGCCGCGGGTGTTGTCGCGCGAACGCACGTCGACGGTGGTGCTGGCGGCCTCCGGCGTCGGCGTCACGGTGGCCGCGGCCGCCGGCGGCACGCCGGCCTGCTGCATCAGCTTGTCCAGCGGCAGGTAGAGCAGGTTCGAGTTGGCGCGGCTGTCGATCATGACCTTGCTGACGTTGGCGTAGACCTGCTGCATCGTCTCCAGATACAGGCGATCGCGGGTGACCGCGGGCGCCTTCTGGTACTCGGCGAGCACCGCGCGGAAACGCTGCGCATCGCCCTCGGCCTGCGCGATCACGCGCGCGCGGTAGCCGTCGGCCTCCTCGGCCAGGCGAGCAGCGGCGCCCTGCGCCTTCGGGATCACGTCGCTGGCGTAGGCCTCGCCCTCGTTGCGGAAGCGGTCGCGGTCGGCGCCGGCCTTGACCGCGTCGTTGAACGCCGCCTGCACCTGCTCGGGCACCTGCACGTTCTGCACGTTGACGTTGGCGATGACGATGCCGGAGTTGAGCCGGTCGAGCTGCGCCTGGATCGACTTGACGAGGTCGGCGGCGACCGCGTCGCGCTGCTCGTACAGCACCAGGTCGACGCGGCTGCGGCCGACGATCTCGCGCACCGCCGACTCGCTGGCCAGCACGACGGCGTCGTCGGGATTGCGGTTCTCGAACAGGTAGGCGCGCGCATCCTTCAGCCGGTACTGGACGGTGAAGCGGATGTCGATGATGTTCTCGTCCTGCGTCAGCATCGACGAGTCGCGCAGCCCGGTGGCCTGCGCGATGTTGCTGCGGCCGATGTCGACCGAGCGCAGCTGGGTCACCGGCACCGTCTCGTGGGCCTGGAACGGGTACGGGAAGCGCCACTGGAAGCCGGCGTCGACGGTGTGGCTGTAGCGGCCGAACGAGGTCACGACCGACTGCTGGCCTTCCTGGACGATGAAGAAGCCGCTGCCCAGCCAGATCAGCGCGACCACCCCCGCGATCAGTCCGACGCCGATGCCCGCGCTCTTCATGTCGGGCTGGTACGAGGGGCCGCCGCCGCCCTCGGGCGGTCGGTCGCCGTTGCCGCGCCCGCCGCGCTGGCCGCCGAACAGGCCGCCGAGCTTGCGGTTGAAGTCGCGCCAGAGCTCGTCGAGGTCCGGCGGGCCGTCGTTGCGGCCACCCTGGTTGAAGATCGGCCGCAGGCGCTGCGCCAACCGGCGACGCCAGGGCAGGCGGTCGGCAGGGAGGGTGTGAGGATCGGGCATGGCGTGGCGTGGCGTCAGTGGGCGTTGAAGGGGGAGGCGGGGCCGGACCGGTCGCCGGCGGCGGCCGGCAGATCCCTCGGATCGTCAGCGACAGTTGAGGGCGGTTCGCCGGCATTCAAGCGCTCGCGCGCGATCTCGGCGATCACCGCCCGCAGTGCGTCGATGCCGGTGCCGTCGCGGGCGCTGACGAAGACGCGCGGGCGCACCACGCCGCCGGCGAGGCGGACCTCGTCGACCGCCGTGCGTGGCTGGCGCGAGTCCTCGAGCAGGTCGCACTTGTTGTAGACCCAGACCTGAGGCACGTCGGCGGCGCCGATCTCGGTGAGCACCCGCTCGACCTCGGCCTGCTGCTCCAGCAGCTGCGGGCTGGCGGCGTCGACCACGTGCAGCAGCAGGTCGGCGTCGGCGGCTTCCTGCAGCGTCGCCTGGAAGGCCTCGACCAGCTTGTGCGGCAGGTCGCGGATGAAGCCGACCGTGTCCGACAGCGACACCGAGCCGCCGAGCGACTCGAGCCACAGCGCGCGGGTGGTGGTGTCCAGCGTCGCGAACAGCTGATCGGCCGCGTAGGCGCGGGCCTTGACCAGGGTGTTGAACAGCGTCGACTTGCCGGCGTTGGTGTAGCCGACCAGCGAGACGCGGAAGGTCCCGCGGCGCTCGCGCGCCTTGCGCTGCGTGCTGCGCTGGCGCTTGACCTTTTCCAGCCGCGCCTTCACCGACTTGATGCGCTCGCCGATCATGCGACGGTCGAGTTCGATCTGCGCCTCGCCCGGGCCGCCGCGGCCGCCGATGCCACCCTGCTGGCGCTCCAGGTGGCTCCAGCGCCGCACCAGCCTCGTCGCCATGTACTGCAGCCGCGCCAGCTCGACCTGCAGCTTGCCCTCGTGGCTCTGCGCCCGGGCGGCGAAGATGTCGAGGATCAGCGAGGTGCGGTCGGCCACCGGCACGCCGAGATGCTTCTCAAGGTTGCGCTGCTGCACGGGGCTCAGTGCCTGGTCGAAGATGACGCCCTGGGCCGCGGTGGACTGCACCAGGGTCCGGATCTCGTCGGCCTTGCCCGAGCCGACGAACAGCGCCGCGTCGGGCGCGCGCCGGCGCGCGACGACGCGCGCGACCGCCACGTCGCCGGCGGAGGCCGCGAGCAGCGCGAGCTCGTCGAGCGAGGGGTCGAAGGGCATGGCGGCGCCCAGGTCGACGCCGACCAGCACCGCCCGCGTCGGATCGACTTCAGCGGTGGTCTGGAAGGTGGAACTCAATGGAGGAGGCGGTTCGACGCGCCGGCGCTCAGGCCGACTCGTTGTTCTCGTTGGCGTGGAAGTTCACGGCCCGGCCCGGCACCACGGTGGAGATCGCGTGCTTGTAGACCATCTGGGTCACCGTGTTGCGCAACAGCACCACGTACTGGTCGAAGGACTCGATGTGCCCCTGAAGCTTGATGCCGTTGACGAGGTAGATCGAGACCGGCACATGCTCCTTGCGCAGCAGGTTCAGGAACGGATCCTGCAAGAGCTGTCCTTTGTTGCTCACGATATTTGCTCCGTGTTGAAAGACCGAGAACGCTGCACGTTATCACAGGGGGGCGGCGGCGCCGACCGGTGCCGGATATGCCCTCAGGAACCCCTGTCGTCGAAGGGATTGCCCGCCGAGCGGAGTTCGATGCGCAGGGGCGTGCCGGTCAGGTCGAACTTGGCCCGGATGCGGCCCTCGAGGTAGCGCTTGTAGCTGTCGGTCAGGTGGTCCAGCGAGCTGCCGTGGATCACGATCAGCGGCGGGTTCATGCCGCCCTGGTGGGCATAGCGCAGCTTCGGCCGGAAGCGGCCGCTGCGCCGCGGCGCCTGGTGTTCGACGGCCTCGTGCACGAGCCGGGTCAGCGCCGGCGTCGGCAGCTTGGTGGTCGCCGAGGCGTGGGCCTTGGCGATCGCCTTCCACAGCGCCGACAGGCCGCGGCGCTTCAGCGCCGAGATCTGCAGCACCGGGGCGAACTTCAGGAAAGCGAGCCGGCTCTCGATCGATCGCTGCAGCATCTCGCGCTGGTAGTCGTCGGTCGCGTCCCACTTGTTGACCGCCAGCACGACGGCGCGGCCGGACTCGAGGATGTAGCCGGCGATGTGCGCGTCCTGGTCGCTGACGCCCTGGGTCGCGTCGAGCAGCAGCAGCACGACGTTGGCGTCGGCGATCGCCTGCAGGGTCTTGACGACCGAGAACTTCTCGATCGCCTCGAAGACACGCCCCTTGCGCCGCAGTCCAGCGGTGTCGATCAGTTCGAACTTCTGGCCGTGCCGCTCGAAGGGCACGTGGATCGCATCGCGCGTGGTGCCGGGCTGGTCGAACGCGATCAGCCGCTCCTCGCCGAGCCAGGCGTTGATCAGCGTCGACTTGCCGACGTTGGGGCGGCCGGCCACGGCCAGCCGGATCGGCCGGTCCGCGGCCTCGTCGTCCTCCGGCGCCGCCTCGAAGCCCTCGAGCGCCGCCTCGAGCAGGCTGCGGATGCCCTGCCCGTGCGCCGCCGAGACCGGATGCGGCTCGCCGATGCCAAGCTCGTGGAATTCGGCGACCTGCGGCGCGTCGAGCATGCCCTCGGCCTTGTTCGCCGCTAGCAGCACACGCTTGTGCGCCAGCCGCAGAAAGCGCGCGATGTCGTGGTCCTGGGCCGACAGGCCGGCGCGCACGTCCACGACGAAGATCACCGCATCGGCCTCGGCCACCGCCTGGCGCGTCTGGCGCGCCATCTCCTTGACGATGCCGCTCGTGCTGTCGGGCTCGAAGCCGCCGGTGTCGATCACGATGAAGTCCAGCCCGCCGAAGCGCGCGTCGCCGTAGTGGCGGTCGCGCGTCAGGCCGGCGAAGTCGGCCACGATGGCATCGCGGCTCTTCGTGATCCGGTTGAACAGCGTCGACTTGCCCACGTTCGGGCGGCCGACGAGCGCGATCACCGGTTTCATGCGGAGCCTGCGGCGACGCCTAGGGGCGGAAGGCGAACTGCCTGCCGCCGAGGGTGGCCACCAGCACCGTGGTGCCGGACAGCACCGGCATGCCGACCACCGGGGTGCCGTCGGTCGGCAGCCGCAGCTGCACCTGGCCGCTGTCGCGCGCGAGGAAGTGGACCTGGCCTTCGAGGTCGCCGACGATCGCCACCGCGCCGGCCAGCAGCACCCCACCGAGCTCACGATACAGCAGCCCGTCCTGCGTCCAGGCGACTTCGCCGCTGGTCGTCCGCCAGGCGGTCAGCCGGCTGTTGGCGTCGGCGCCGACCAGCAGCTCGGCATCGCCGCCGACCGGCTGCGCGCCGGCGTTCGGCCGGCTCCAGCGCAAGCTGCCGCGCGAGGCATCGATGCAGCCCACCGCCGACTGGAAGGCCCGGGCGCAGACCGTGTCGCCGATCCGGGTCAGCGGTCCGACCAGGTCGGCCAGGCGCTCGACCTCGTTCGTGCCGCGCGGCGTGGCCACCGCCACCTCCCAGCGCAGCGCGCCGGTCAGCGGATCCATCGCCGCCAGCCGCGGGCCCTGCCCGACCAGCAGCAGGTTCTTGTAGGCCGCGACCACGCCGGCCTGGGCCAGCGTCAGCGGGTCGCCTGGGCGCGCGACGACCCACAGCGGCCGACCGTCGAGCGCGTCGAAGGCCTGCACCGCACGATCGACGCGCAGCACGAAGACCCGTTCGCCGGCCACCAGCGGTGCGGTCAGCACGCGTGCCGGCAGGGTCTTGCGCCAGACCTCGCGGCCCCGGTCGAACACCACCAGGGCGTTGTCGCGCGTGACGACGCTGCTGAAGCGACCATCGCTGCCGACGCCGGCGGTGATCGGCGCGCCGGCACTGGCGCGCCAGAGCTCGCGTCCGGTGCCGACGTCCAGGGCCAGCACGGTGCCGTCGCTGCCGGCGGCGACAAAGGCGTCGTTGTGCGCCGCGATCGCCAGCGGGAAGCGCACGCCCTCGACCTTGGCCTGCCAGGCCAGGCCACCGCCGATGCGCGCGGCCACCGGCTGCAGCGGCGTCGGCTTGGGCTTGTCGGTCGACGAGCACGCGGCCAGCAGCACCGCCAACAGCGGCGCAGCCAGCCCGGCCAGGCGCAGGCGGTGGCCGACGATCATCGACCCGCCCCCGAGGCCGCCGGCGCCGCGCCGAGAGCGGTGAGCTTGGCGTCGATCAGTCGCCGGTACTCGAGCGCATCGTCCATCGCCTGCCAGGCCTTCTGATAGGCGGCACGGGCCTCGTCGCGCTTGCCCATCGCCATCAGCACGTCGCCGCGGCGGTCGGCCACCAGCGCCTCGAAGGCCGGGGCGGCGGCGGCGTCGAGCTGCTTGAGCGCGTCGTCGAACTGCTTGGCCTGAAGCAGCAGACCGGCCAGCCGCAGCCGCGCGATGGTGCGCAGTTCCTCGTCGCCGGCCTTTTCGGCGACCCAGGCCAGCGAGGCCCGCGCCGCCTCGTCCTGGCCCTTGTCGTGCTGCACGCGGGCGGCCAGCAAGCCGCCCTGCGCCGCCTGCACGGTGCCGCCGAAGCGCTCCTTCAGGTCGGCGAAGACGCGGCCGGCGCGTTCCGCATCACCGCTCTGGGCGCTGCGGTCGAGCTCGTCGTACATCGCACCGGCCTTCAGCGCCTGCTCGCGCTGCCACCAGTTCCAGCCGTTCCACGCGGCGAACGCGCCCAGCAGCAGGATCAGCAACCAGGTGATCAGGTTGCCGTACTGCTTCCAGAACGCCTTCAGCGCGTCGAGTTGTTCCTGCTCCTGCAGGTCGAGTTGTGTCGCCATGGATGCTCGTGCCGGTGGATCGGTGATTATGCGTTGCGCAGTTCGGCCGCCCAGGCGCCGGCCTCGGCCAGCGGCCGGGTGGTCTGCACGGCCGCGGGGTCGCGCAGCGGCTTGACCGCGACGACGCCGGCGGCGACCTCGTCGGGCCCGAAGATCAGCGCATGGGCCGCGCCGCTGGCGTCGGCGCGCTTGAACTGCGACTTCATCGAGCCGCCGCCGGCGTGCATCAGGACCGACACGCCGGCGGCACGCAGCGCGTCGAGGGCCTTCATCGCCGCCGGGAGCGCCGACGGGTCGGGCACGACCGCGTAGGCCGTCGGCGCCGTCGACGGTGCCTTCACCCCGGCGGCATCGAGGATCAGCATCAGGCGCTCGAGCCCCATGCCGAAGCCGATGCCCGGCGCGGGCTTGCCGCCGAGCGTCTCGATCAGGCGGTCGTAGCGCCCGCCGCCGCAGACCGTGGCCTGCGCGCCGAGCAGCGTGCTCGTCCACTCGAAGACGGTCAGACCGTAGTAGTCGAGGCCGCGCACCAGCCGCGGATTGACGGTGTAGGCCAGGCCGGCGGCGTCGAGCAGCGCGCGCAGGCCGCCGAAGTGGGCCAGCGAGTCCGGCCCGAGGAAGTCCATCAGCCGCGGTGCCGCATCGATGACGCCGGCCAGCGCCGGGTTCTTGCTGTCGAGGATGCGCAGCGGATTGCTGTGCAGGCGCCGCGCGGCGTCGGCGTCGAGCTGCGCCGCGTGGGCCTCGAAGTGGGCGATCAGCGCCGCACGGTGCGCCGCGCGCTCCTCGGGCTGGCCCAGGCAGTTGAGCTCGAGCGCGACATGCTCGCCCTCGACGAGACCGAGCTCGCGCCACAGCGCGCGCACCATCAGGATGATCTCGGCGTCGACGTCGGGGCCGGGGAAGCCGAAGGCCTCGACGTCGAGCTGGTTGAACTCGCGCTGGCGGCCCTTCTGCGGACGCTCGTGGCGGTACATCGTGCCCATCTGCCAGACGCGCAGCGGGCCGTTGTACAGCGCGTTGTGCTCGATCACGGCGCGCACCATGCCGGCGGTGGCCTCGGGCCGCAGGGTCAGGCGGTCGCCGTTCATCGCGTCGGTCCAGGAGAACATCTCCTTCTCGACGATGTCGGTGACCTCGCCGATGCCGCGCACGAACAACGCCGTCGGCTCGACCACCGGCGTGCGCATGTTGCGGTAGCCCCAGCGCGCGAGCAGGTCGCGAATGCGCGACTCGACCCACTCCCAGGCGGCCGCCTGCTCGGGCAGCAGGTCGTTCATGCCTTTGACGGCGACGAGCTTGTCGGACATGACGGGTTCAGTGCGCTCCGAAGCGCTTCTCGATGTACTGCTCGACGATCGCGTGGAACTCGGCGGCGATGCCTTCGCCGCGCAGCGTCATCGCCTTTTCGCCGTCGATGAAGACCGGCGCCGCCGGTGCCTCGCCGGTGCCCGGCAGGCTGATGCCGATGTCCGCGTGCTTGCTCTCGCCGGGGCCGTTGACGATGCAGCCCATCACCGCGACCTTCAGGTTTTCGACGCCCGGGTAGCGCGCCTTCCACACCGGCATCTGCGCGCGCAGGAAGTCGTCGATCTGCTTGGCCAGCTCCTGGAAGGTGGTGCTGGTCGTGCGGCCGCAGCCGGGGCAGGCGGTGACGCTCGGGTTGAAGGTGCGCAGGCCCAGCGACTGCAGCACCTCCAGCGCGACCGCCACCTCCTGCGTGCGCGCCTCGCCGGGCTGCGGCGTGAGGCTGACGCGGATCGTGTCGCCGATGCCCTCCTGCAGCAGCACTGCCAGCGCCGCGGCCGAGGCGACCGTGCCCTTGGTGCCCATGCCGGCCTCGGTCAGGCCCAGGTGCAGCGCATAGTCGCAGCGGCGCGCCAGCGCGCGGTACACGCTGATCAGGTCCTGCACGCCGCTGACCTTGCAGCTGATGACGATGTTGTCCGGGTTGAAGCCGAGCTCGCAGGCGTAGGCGGCCGAACTCAGCGCCGACTGCACCAGCGCCTGATACATCACCTGCTTGGCGTCCAGCGGCTGCGCGCGGCGGCCGTTGGCGTCCATCAGCTCGGCGAGCAGCTCCTGGTCGAGGCTGCCCCAGTTCACGCCGATGCGCACGACCTTGTCGTGCCTCATCGCCGCCTCGATCATCATGCCGAACTGGCGGTCGCGCTTGTCACCCTTGCCGACGTTGCCCGGGTTGATGCGGTACTTGGACAGCGCCGCGGCCATCGCCGGGTACTCGGTCAGCAGGCGGTGGCCGTTGTAGTGGAAGTCGCCGACCAGCGGCACGTCGATGCCCATGCGGTCGAGCTGCTCGCGGATGTGCGGCACGGCCTCGGCGGCCTCGGGCGTGTTGACCGTGATGCGCACCAGCTCCGAGCCGGCGATCGCCAGCTCCTTGACCTGGATCGCGGTCCCGATCACGTCGACGGTGTCGGTGTTCGTCATCGACTGCACGCGCACCGGCGCGTCGCCGCCGATCGTGACGACGCGGCTGCCCCAGGCCACGCGCGCCTGGCGCGAGCGGCGCGGCGCCGGCGCGGCGGCGTCGATGGGGGGGGCGGATTCGGCGGGACCGGTGCGGTTCATGCGGGGCTCCGTGGCGGTCAGCGCAGTTCCAGGCGGGCGACGTTGTCGCGGGTGCCGGCGCCCAGGTCGACCGGCACGCCGCGGAAGCGCAGCACCGTCGCACCGGCATTGCCGACCGTCACGCGCAGCGGCAGCTCGCCGTCGAGCTCGACCGACTCGCCGGCGGCCAACGATCGCGACAGCAGCGTGCGGCCGCGGGCATCGGTCACCTGGACCCAGGACTCGGCCTCGGTGCGGATGTCGAGCAACGCAGGCGGCGCGGCGGGCGGCGCCGATGCGTCGACAACCGAAGCGGGCGGCGACGGCGACACCGCGGTCGTCGGCGACTGGGTCGCGGTCTCGGGCTCGGACGCCGAAGGTTCCGCCGCGGGCGGCATCACCGGTTCCGCCGCCGCGGGCGCCGAAGCCGCGGGCGGCGCCACCGGAACCGGCACCGATGCCGGCCAGAAGTACACCGCCACCGCCGCCGCGACCAGCACGACCACGATCCAGAACGCCGGCGCGCGCAGCAACTCGCCCACCGAGGGCTCGACCCCCGCCTGGTGATCGCGGAAGGGCGTGTTCAGCCCGCTGCTGACCTGGTCGAGCGCGGCCGTGTCCGGACGCGGCAGCAGGGCAAGCACCGGTCCCGGCTCGATCTTCAGCGCCCGGCACGCGGTCTGCGCCAGTGCCCGCGTGAAGGCCGGGTCGGGCAATTCGTCGTAGCGGTCGCGCTCCAGCGCCTCGAGCTTGCGCGGCGGGATCTTCAGCGTCGTGGCCAGCGCCGCGACATGCAGCCCGCGCGCCTCGCGCGCGCGGCGAAGGAGCTGGCCGGCGGTCTCGCTGGCGGGCGGCGGTGGCGTGCCGTCGGCGCGCTCGTCAGTCATCGAAGCGGCCCCGCTCGAACTGCAGCGCCTGTGGTGACTCGGGGAAGCGCTGCTTGAGCTGCACGCCCAGGCCGTTGGCGCCGATCAGGTTGCCGAGCTTGCGCTCGATGCGGATCGCCAGCCAAAGCGTCTGCGCGTTCGCGGTCTCGTTCTGCGCATTGACGCGGCGGATGTAGAAGCGTGCCCGCTCCAGTTCGCCCAGGCGGTAGAGCACGTCGGCCAGGTTGAAGGCCGCGGTCGGGTTGGCCGGGTCCATCTCGTAGGCCTTCGACAACGTCACCTCGGCGTCCGCCAGGCGCCCGGCCCGCGCCTCGCACAGGCCCTTCGCGAGCAGGGTGCGCGGCACCTCGCGGTACTGCGGCACGGCGAGCGCGCCGGAGAACTGGCTCTGCGCCTCCTCGTAGCGGCGCTGCTGGCACAAGAACCAGCCGTAGTTGTTCATCGTGTCGCCGTCGCGCGGGTTGAGCTGCAGCGCGCGGCGGAAGCTCTCCTCGGCGAGCGCGAGCTGCCCCATGCTGGCGTAGATCAACCCGCGCAGGTTGTAGGCCTCGGGCAGGTCCGGCCGCGCCGCGATGACCTGCTTGACCTCGTCGAGCGCGGTCGTCGTCTGGCCGCGGCTGAAATAGCCGGCCGCGAGCTCCATGCGCAGCCGCGCGCGGCGGTCGTTGTCGGTCAGGTCCGAGGCGGTGCGCACGTCCGGCGTCGGGTTGACCGGCACGGCGCAGCCGACCAGCAGCAGCAGGCCGAGCGCGGCCACGATCCATCCGGCCCGCCTCATGGCCGCAGCTCCCGCGACGACGCCGGTGC
Organism: uncultured Rubrivivax sp.; assembly: GCA_937975735.1. GTDB lineage: Bacteria > Pseudomonadota > Gammaproteobacteria > Burkholderiales > Burkholderiaceae_C > Rubrivivax. The sequence goes on along the minus strand of CALJUI010000456.1, from coordinate 1,261 downwards.
GATGCCGATCACCCGCCGACCGATGCGCGTGCGGGCGTCGGTGCGATCCTGCACCTCGCCGGCGAGCTGGCCGCAGGCCGCATCGATGTCGTCGCCGCGCGTCTTGCGGATCGTCGTGACGATCCCCGCGTCCTGCAGCACCCTCGCGAAGGCGGCCACGCGCTCGGGCGAGGATCGCCGCAGTCCCGAGGCCGGGAAGGGGTTGAACGGGATCAGGTTCATCTTGCACGGCACCCTCTCACGTCGCAGCAGGCGCACCAGTTCGGTGGCCTGTTCGGGCCTGTCGTTGACGCCGTCGAGCATGCAGTACTCGAAGGTGATGAAGTCGCGCGGTGCGGCCGGCAGGTAGTCGCGGCAGGCCTGCATCAGCTCGGCGATCGGGTACTTGCGGTTCAGCGGCACCAGCTGGTCGCGCAGCGGGTCGTCGGGCGCGTGCAGCGAGACCGCCAGCGCGACCGGGCAATCCTCGCGCAGGCGTTCGATCATCGGCACGACGCCGGAGGTCGACACCGTCACGCGCCGCCGCGACAGGCCGTAGCCATGGTCGTCGAGCATCGTGCGCAGCGCCGGCACGAGCGCAGCGTAGTTCTGCAGCGGCTCGCCCATGCCCATCATCACGACGTTGCTGATCACGCGCTCGTCCTGGCCCAGGCGCTCGCGCAGCCGGTGCTCGGCCCACCAGAGCTGGCCGACGATCTCCGCCGTGGACAGGTTGCGGCTGAAGCCCTGGTGGCCGGTGGAGCAGAAGCGGCATCCGACGGCGCAGCCCGCCTGCGAGGACACGCACAGCGTCCCGCGGTCGGCCTCGGGGATGTAGACGGACTCGATCGCGTTGCCGTCGCCGACGTCGAACAGCCACTTGATCGTGCCGTCAGCCGAAACGTGCTCGGAGCGCAACGGCAGGCCCTGGACCACGGCGCCGGCGTTCAACTTGTCGCGCAGCGACCTGGCCAGATCCGACATCGCGTCGAAGTCGGCCACGCCCTTCTGGTGGATCCAGCGGAACAGCTGGACCGCGCGGAAGCGCTTCTCGCCCTGCGACTGGCACCAGGCCGTCAGCCCTTCGAGGTCGAAGTCGAGCAGGTTGACGGCCATGTCGCAGGATGCCGCCGGGCTCAGCGGCCGTAGACGTTCATGCCGGGGAAGAAGAACGCCACCTCGACGGCGGCGGTCTCCGGCGCGTCCGAGCCGTGCACCGCGTTGGCGTCGATGCTGTCGGCGAAGTCGGCGCGGATCGTGCCCTTGTCGGCCTTCTTCGGGT
>CALJUI010000455.1 GCA_937975735.1 uncultured Rubrivivax sp. | reverse complement strand
AGCGCGTCGCGGCAGGTGCGGTGGAAGTGGCGCGCGTCGTCCTCGAAGCCGTAGTACGGCGTCAGGTCCATGCCGCCGCCGAACCAGACCACCGGCTCGGCGCCGGCCGGGTGGGCGGCGAGCATGCGCACGTTCATGTGCGCAGTGGGCACGTAGGGGTTGCGCGGGTGCACCACCAGCGACACGCCCATCGCCTCGAACGGCGCGCCGGCGAGCTCGGCGCGGTGCTGCGTCGCCGACGGCGGCAATGCCGGCCCGCGCACGTGGCTGAAGTTGCAGCCGCCGCGCTCGAGCACGCCGCCCTCCTCGACCAGCCGCGACAGGCCGTCGCCCTGCAGCCGCTCGCCGGGCGCGCGGGTCCAGCCGTCGCTGAGGAAGGCGTGGCCGTCCTCGGCCTGCAGCGCGTCGACGATGCGCTGCTGCAGCCCGAGCAGGTAGTCGCGCACGGCGGTGCTCGTAGCGGTCACTTCAGTCGCACCGGGTTGGCCAGCGCCGGCCGGCAGCCGCCGACGCCCTCGTAGTGTCGCGCGATCGCCTGCATGTCGGCGGCCTCGTCGCCCGACAGGCGCATGAAGTCGGTGAGGCCGACGCGCCGGCGCCGGAAGTCCAGCCGCCCGAGCCCGACCGGCACGCCGGCGCCGAGCGCGACGCGATAGAAGCCGCTGCGCCAGCCGTCGCCGAGCGCACGCGAGCCCTCAGGCGCCAATGCCAGCCAGCAGAACTGGTCACTGCCGACCGCACGCTTCATGCGCTCGGTCATGTCGCCGACGATGCCGCCGGGCGCGCGCCGGTTCACCGGCACGATGCCGACCCAGCGCAGCCAGGCGCCGAACAGCGGCCACCTGAACAGCGAGTCCTTGCCCCAGATGGTGACCGGCAGGCCGATGCCCCACTTGGCCAGCATGCCGACCGGGAAGTCCCAGTTCGAGGTGTGCGGGTAGGCCACGACCACGCCCTGGCGCGACGGCAGGCCGTCGAACTCGAGCCGCCAGCCGAGCAGGCGCAGCAGCGCGCGGGCGATCCGGCTGCCACGCAGCCGGACCGGGCGTTCGACGATGTCCTGCGGGCCTGCGCCCATCAAGCGGCCTTCACCGGGGCTTGACGGCCCGGTGGCCGATGTCGGTGCGCCACTGCGCGCCGTCGAAGCGGATGCCGGCCAGGCCCTCGTAGGCGCGCTGCTGCGCCATGCGCACCGAGTCGCCGAGCGCGGTCACGCACAGCACGCGGCCGCCGCTGGTGCGCAACTGGCCGTCCTGCAGCGCCGTGCCGGCGTGGAACACGCGCAGATCGTCGGCGTCGGCGGGCAGGCCGCTGATCACGTCACCGGCGCGCGGCGCCGCCGGATAGCCGGCGGCGGCCATCACGACGCCGAGCGCGCAGCGGCGGTCCCACTGCAGTTCGGCCTGATCCAGCTTGCCTTCGGTGGCCAGCATCAGCACCTCGAACAGGTCGCTCTTCAAGCGCATCAGGATCGGCTGCGTCTCGGGGTCGCCGAGGCGGCAGTTGAACTCCACCGTGCGGGGCTGCCCTTCGGCGTCGATCATCAGGCCGGCGTAGAGGAAACCGGTGAACGGCGTGCCGTCCTTGGCCAGGCCGGCGATCGTCGGCTGGATGATCTCGCGCATCACGCGCGCGTGCACGTCGGGCGTGACCACCGGCGCCGGCGAGTACGCACCCATGCCGCCGGTGTTCGGCCCGGTGTCGCCGTCGCCGATGCGCTTGTGGTCCTGGCTGGTCGCCAGCGACTGCACGTGCTCGCCGTCGCACAGCACGATGAAGCTCGCTTCCTCGCCGGCCATGAATTCCTCGATCACGACCCGCGCGCCGCCCTCGTTGTGCTTCACGCCGATCGAGTTGCCGCCGAGCATGTCGTCGATCGCCGCATGCGCCTGTTCCAGCGTCATCGCGACGACCACGCCCTTGCCCGCCGCCAGCCCGTCGGCCTTGATGACGATCGGCGCGCCGTAGCGGTCGACGTGGGCGTGCGCCGCGGCCGGGTCGGCGAAGGTCGCGTGCAGCGCGGTCGGGATGCCGTGGCGCTGCATGAACTCCTTCGCGTAGGCCTTCGAGCTCTCGAGCTGCGCGGCGGCCTTCGACGGCCCGAAGATGCGCAGGCCGCGGGCACGGAACAGGTCGACGACGCCGGCGGCCAGCGGCACCTCGGGGCCGACCACGGTCAGCGCGATCTTCTCCGCGGCCGCGAAGTCGGCCAGCGCCTGCGGATCCGTCAGCGGCACGTTGTGCAGCGCGCGGTCGGACGCGGTGCCGCCGTTGCCTGGCGCGACGAACACGGACTGCACGCGTGCACCCTGCGACAGCTTCCAGGCCAGCGCGTGTTCGCGGCCACCGCCGCCGATCACCAGGACCTTCATAGCGCGGCGTTGTGGTAGACGGCCTGGACGTCGTCCAGGTCCTCGATCACGTCGAGCAGTTTCTGCATGCGCTCGGCGTCCTCGCCCTCGAGGTCGATCGTGTTCTCGGCGCGCATCGTGACCTCGGCCACCTCGGGCGTCAGGCCGGCGGCGGCGAGCGCGTCCTTCACCGCCTCGAAGTCGGCCGGCGCGCACAGCACCTCGATCGCGCCGTCGTCGTCGGTCACCACGTCCTCGGCACCGGCCTCGAGCGCCGCCTCCATCACCTTGTCCTCGCTCGTGCCGGGCGCGAACACGAACTGCCCGCAGTGCTTGAACTGGAACGCCACCGAGCCCTCGGTGCCGAGGTTGCCGCCGTGCTTGCTGAAGGCGTGGCGCACCTCGGCGACGGTTCGCACGCGGTTGTCGGTCATCGTGTCGACGATGATCGCCGCGCCGCCGATGCCGTAGCCCTCGTAGCGGATCTCCTCGTAGTCGACGCCCTCGAGGTTGCCCGAGGCCTTGTCCACGTTGTACTTGATGCGATCGGCTGGCATGTTCGCCGCCTTGGCCTTGTCGATGGCCAGGCGCAGTCGCGGGTTGGCCGACACGTCCGGACCGCCCTGGCGCGCGGCGACCGTGATCTCACGGATGATGCGGGTCCAGATCTTGCCGCGCTTCTCGTCCTGGCGGCCCTTGCGGTGCTGGATGTTGGCCCACTTGGAATGACCGGCCATGTTGGGAACTGCTCCTTCTCGGGGCACCGAGTTTACCCGGGGGCCAAACGCGAGCAGGAGGCGCCGACCGACCTAGACTGGGCGGAGCGATGACCGACCCGGCCCCCCAGCGCCTGCCGCGCGCCATCTGGATGCTCGGGTTCGTGAGCCTGCTGATGGACATCTCGTCGGAAATGATCCACAGCCTGCTGCCGGTCTTCCTGGTCGCCTCGCTCGGCGCGAGCGCGCTGGTCGTCGGCGCGATCGAGGGCCTGGCCGAAGCGACCGCGCTGATCGTGCGCGTGGCCTCCGGCGTGCTGTCCGACGTCTGGCGCCGGCGCAAGCCGCTGGCGCTGTTCGGCTACGGTCTGGGCGCGCTGTCCAAGCCCTTGTTCGCGCTGGCCACCGGCGCCGGTTTCGTGCTCGCCGCGCGGCTGATCGACCGGGTCGGCAAGGGCATCCGCGGCGCGCCGCGGGACGCGCTGGTCGCCGACCTCGCGCCGCCAGGCCGGCGCGGCGCGGCCTTCGGTCTGCGCCAGTCGCTGGACACCGTCGGCGCCTTCGCCGGCCCGCTGATCGCCGTCGCGCTGATGCTGCTGTGGGCGAACGATTTCCGTGCGGTGTTCTGGATGACGGCGATCCCGGGGCTGCTGTCTGTGGCATTGCTCTGGCTCGGGGTGCGCGAGCCCGCGCATGACGCCGCCGCGCCGGCGGTGCAGCCGCTGCGGCGAGAGAGCCTTGCGCGGCTGCCGGGCGCGTACTGGCAGGTCGTCGCGCTCGGCGCGGTGTTCACGATGGCGCGGTTCAGCGAGGCCTTCCTGCTGCTGCGCGCCGAACAGGGCGGGCTGGCGCTGACCTGGATCCCGCTCGTGATGGTGGTGATGAACCTCGCCTACGCGCTGTCGGCCTACCCGTTCGGGCGGCTGTCGGACCGGATCGACCGCCGCGCGCTGCTCGCGCTCGGGCTGGTCGTGCTGATCGCCGCCGACGGGCTGCTCGCCTGGAGCGGGCACTGGCCCTGGGTCGGCCTGGCGGTGGTGCTGTGGGGCGTGCACATGGGCATCACCCAGGGACTGCTCGCCGCGATGGTCGCCGACGCCGCGCCGGCCGACCTGCGCGGCACCGCCTTCGGGCTCTTCAACCTGGTCGGCGGCATCGCCCTGCTCGCGGCCAGCGTGCTCGCCGGCGCGCTGTGGGAGCTCGTCGGCCCGTCGAGCACCTTCGTCGCCGGTGCCGGCTTCGCGCTGCTGGCGCTGATCGGCCTGCCGGCGCTTCGCGGCCGCTAGACTGCGAGGCGACGCCACCCGCCGGAGCCCGTTGAGATGACCGACCCGATCCTCGTCGCCCGCCGCGGTGACATCAGCTGCCAGCTGCTGCCCGCGCTGGCCAACCGCCACGGCCTGATCACCGGCGCCACCGGCACCGGCAAGACGATCACGCTGCAGACCCTGGCCGAAGGGTTCAGCCAGATCGGCGTCCCGGTCTTCATGGCCGACGTCAAGGGCGACCTGACCGGCGTCACCCAGCCCGGCACGCTGCCGCCGAAGGTCGCGGCGATCCTGAAGGATCGGGGACTGCCCGAGCCGACGCCGGTGACCTGCCCGTCGACGCTGTGGGACGTCTTCGGCCAGCAGGGCCACCCGGTGCGCGCGACGGTGTCCGACATGGGCCCGCTGCTGCTCGCGCGCATGCTCGCGCTCAACGAGATCCAGTCCGGCGTGCTGAACCTGGTGTTCAAGATCGCCGACGACAACGGCTTGCTGCTGCTCGACATGAAAGACCTGCGCGCGATGCTGCAGTTCGTCGGCGACAACGCGAAGTCCTTCACCACCGAATACGGCAACGTCAGCTCGGCGAGCATCGGCGCGATCCAGCGAGGCCTGCTGCAGATCGAGGAGCAAGGCGGCGACCGGTTCTTCGGCGAGCCGATGCTCGACATCAGCGACTTCATGCAGACGGTCGACGGCAAGGGGGTGATCAACATCCTGGCCGCCGACCAGCTGATGAACGCGCCGCGCCTGTACGCGACCTTCCTGCTGTGGCTTCTGTCGGAGCTGTTCGAGCTGCTGCCCGAGGTCGGCGATCCCGACAAGCCCAAGCTCGTGTTCTTCTTCGACGAGGCGCACCTGCTGTTCGACGACGCGCCGAAGGTGCTGATCGAGCGCATCGAGCTCGTCGTGCGGCTGGTGCGCTCCAAGGGCGTCGGCGTCTACTTCGTGACCCAGAACCCGCTCGACGTGCCCGACAGCGTGCTCGCCCAGCTCGGCAACCGTGTCCAGCACGCGCTGCGCGCCTTCACGCCGCGCGACCAGAAGGCGGTCAAGTCGGCCGCCGACACGATGCGCAGCAACCCGTCGATCCCCGACATGGCCACCGCGATCACCGAGCTCGCGGTCGGCGAGGCCCTGATCAGCTTCCTCGACGCCAAGGGCCGGCCGAGCGTCACCGAGCGCGTCTTCGTGATGCCGCCGGGCAGCCAGATCGGCCCGATCACCGCGGCCCAGCGGCAGGCCCTGATCCAGGGCTCGCTGGTCGCCGGCGCCTACGACGAGGCGGTGGACCGCGAGTCGGCCTACGAGAAGATCAAGGCGCGCGCCGAGGTCGAGGCGTCGCCTCCGGCCGCTGCGCCCGGCGCCCCGCCGACGGCCGAAGGCGGCGGCGTGATGGGCAGCCTGAAGGACATGATCTTCGGGTCGACCGGTCCGCGTGGCGGACACCGGCCCGGGCTGGCACAGGCCGCGGCCACCTCGGCGGTGCGCAGCATCGGCTCGGCGGTCGGGCGCGAGATCATCCGTGGCGTGCTGGGTTCGCTGCTCGGCGGGTCGAAGCGGCGCCGCTGATCCCGCTCGTCAGGGCATCTCGAGCACGCGCGCCAGCTGCGCGAGCGTCAGCAGCCGGTGCGCCACGAAGCTGTGCGCGGTGTCCGGCTCGAGCGCGGCGGCGGCCAGCGCGGACAGCGGCTGGTTCATCGGCACCAGGTAGCTGCCCGCCGGCGCCTGCAGCCGCTCGGCGACCAGCGTCACGCCCAGCCGCAGCGGCGCCGCCGGATCGGCCGCCGAGCCGCGCGCCGTCTCACGGTAGCGCTCCACCGCCAGCGACTGCGGCGCTTCGATCGCGCGCACCGCGACGCCGAGCGCGCGCAACCGCCCCACGGCGTCCCCGGCGCCGGCGTCCAGCCAGTAGGCGCAGGGCCGGCTGCGGCTGATCACCGGGCGCAGCTGGAGCGACGAGTCCCAGTCCACCGTCACCGGCCGGTCGGCGCCGGTGCGAGCGTCGATCAGGACCAGCTCGCGACGGGTCGGCGTCGGCTGGGCGTCGACCACCAGCGTACCGGCGCAGGCCTGCCGCGCCTGCTCGGCCGCCGCCTCGGCGCGATGGCCGGCGAGCACGCCGGCGTTCGCCGCCGTACTGCGCAGCAGGCTCGTCACCGCGACCACGTGCGAATGCACGCGGCGCTCGAAATGCAGCCGCCCGAGGTCCATGCCGCGCGACTCGAGCAGCACGCTGACCGCGTGGCGCAGGCCGTAGGCGTTGCGTGCCAGTGCCGGCTGCACGCCGCCCATCGCCAGCCGCCCGTCGGCGGCGCCGCGCACGTAGTACCAATCGACGCTCAGCCCTTCGCGCTCGAGGTCCCGCCACAGCGGCTGGCGGAAGGCCTCCTCGCTGAAGCGCACGATCGACGGCGCCAGGTTCGGCGTGGTCGCGATCTGCACCAGCAGGTCGTGCCGCGCCGTCGCGCCGATCGCCTGCCAGTGGCGCGACAAGGCCAGGTGCTCGTGCACGTCGACCACCAGCACCGGCTCGAAGCGGCGCGCCAGATCGGCGATCAGCCGTGCCTCGGGCGTGGCCAGCAGCAGGTGATCGCGGTTCACGTCGAGGTTCTGCGCGTTGCCGCGGCGGCCGAGCAGCGCGCCGTCCGGATTGGCGCGTGGCAGCACGACCACGTCGATCGCCTCCAGCACCTCGGCCAGCGACGAGCCGGCGCGGGCCAGCGCCTGCGCCACCGCCAGCAGCGCCTCCGCGCCGGCCGGCTCGTTGCCGTGCTGCTGGCCGATCAGCAGCGCGGTCGGACGGCCGGGACCGCGCGTGAAGTGCAGCGCCGTGATCGGCGCGCCGGCCGGCGAACGCCCGAGGTCGATCCGGTGCACGCGCTCGCCGTCGGCCAGCGCAGCAAGGAAGTCGGTCAGTTCGTGATTGCGGGTGAACTCCTCGCGTCCCGGCGCGAAGGCCGGCGTGTCGTAGCGCCGCTCGGGCGCCGGGAAACGCGCCGCCACCGCGTCGCCGTAGGGCGCCGGGACCTGCGCCGGCGCCGGCGGCGCGGCGGCGACGAGGGCGAGCAGCAGGGCCGGAAGACGCAACATCGGCCCCGATCTTGCCAGGGCGGCACAATCAACGCGACGTCGCCGCTCGGCGCGCGACGCTTGGAGAACCGATGTCGATCTTGAAGTGGACGCTGATCGTGGTCCTCGCGCTGCTGCTGCTGGTCGTTGCCGCGGGGCAGATGGGGCTGTTCAGCGGCCGGTCGCCGCAGCAGCTGGGCGTGCGCGACGGGCGGCTGAAGGCCCCGTCGAGCACGCCCAACAGCGTCAGCAGCCAGGCCGGCCTGTGGGCCGGCCACGCGCGCCGGACGCAGGCGCAGATCGCGCCGCTGGTGCTGGTGGGCAGCGGACCGGAGACGATCGCGCGCATCCAGGCGATCGTCGCCGAGATGCCGTCGGCGACGATCGTCGAGGCGCGCGAGGACTACCTCTACGTGCGCTTCACGACGCGCTGGCTGCGCTTCGTCGACGACGCCGAGTTCTGGTTCGACCCGAGCACGCAGGTCGTGCAGGTGCGCTCGGCGTCGCGGGTCGGCCGCAGGGACTTCAACGTCAACCGCGAGCGCATCGAGGCGATCCGCTCGCGCCTGGCCGGCTGCTGAGCGCGCCCAGGCGGCGGCTCAGGCGTCGCCGCGCAGCGCCATCGCGTGCTGGTAGGAGTCGGCGCGGTGGCGGAAGCGCTCGACCTGACCCTGCGCGTTGAAGTACCAGAGGTGCGCCTCGTCGACCTCGATCCGGGTCTTGCCGGTGGAGCGCACCACCGCCTCCAGGTCGACGAAGCCGACGACGAAGCGGCCGTCGGCCAGGATCCTCGTCGGCTGGAAGGCCTTGGAGTCGAGGTGCTCGGCGACAGCGCCGAAGAACGCCATCACGCCGTCGCGCCCGCGGCGCGGCTGCAGCCAGGGCACCGGGTTCGGAAAGTGACCGTACTCCCATTCGACGTCGTCGGCCAGGCAGGCCAGGATCGCGGGCACGTCGCCCTTGCCGAAGGACGCGTAGATGTGCTGGATCGTTTCGGTCGGGGTCATGGCGGGTCTCCTGATCAACGGCGGGCGATGGTGGCTGCGGCGCGTCGGGCCCCGCCGTCCCGCGCGCCAACCGTATACGGTGGCTCCGAGCGTCCGGATGCATCCGGATGGCGACGGTCGCCGTACACGAGGCATCCCGCTGCCGCCAGGAAGCCGCGTGCACACCGCCTCATCCCCCCTCGACACCCCTGGGCATCGCCCGACCGCTCTGCTACTGTGCGGGCGATCCGATCCGCCCGCCATGCCGCCGGATGTCCGCCCAGCGTCGCCGCCCGCCGCGCCCGCGGTCGGGGTGGCGCTGCACCGTTCGCAGCGCGACGCCGAGCTGGCCGCTCTGCTGGCGCAGGCGGCGACCGGCGATGCCGCGGCCTTCGAGACCTTCTACGAGCGCACGATCGGCCATGCCCGCGCGCTGGCGCGGCGTCTGGTCCCTGCCGCCGACGTCGACGACGCGCTGGCCGAGGCCTTTCTCGACGCCTGGCGGCGCGCGGCCAGCTACGACGCGTGTCGGAGCAGCCCGGTCAGCTGGCTGCTGATGCTGGTGCACAGCCGGGCGATCGACCTGCGCCGGCGGCGCCCGCGCGACGCCCTCGACGAGGCAGCGGTCGACCACGCGGCCGGCCCGGAGGCCGAGCCGGCGCAGCGGCTGTGGCAGACCGAGTCCGGCCAGCGCCTGCACGCGGCACTGGCCCGGCTGTCGGCGCCCGAGCGCTGGGTGCTCGGCCTGGCCTACTTCCGCGACCTGTCGCACCGCGAGATCGCCCGGTCCACCGGCCTGCCGCTGGGCACGGTCAAGTCCCTGATCCTGCGCGCGCAAGGCAAACTGCGCGCTGAACTGAGCCTGCTGACGTGAACCCCGAACTCCCCGCCGACCTCGCCACGCTGCTGCACGAGGCCCTCGACCCGGACCCGCCGGCGCCCGCCGACGCGGCGCTGAAGCGCCGCATCCTGCGCGACATCGCCGCCGACGCCACCGGCCGCCACCTGACGGTGGCCGCCGACGCCGGCGCCTGGACGCCGTTCGGCCCGGGGCTGCAGCGCAAGGTGCTGCACGAGCGCGACGGCGTCGTCTCCTACCTCGTGCGCCTGGCCGCCGGCGCGAGCCTGCCGCCGCATCGGCATCCGATGGACGAGGAGTGCGTGGTGCTCGAAGGCGAGGTGACGATCGGCCCGCTGCGCATCGCGGCCGGCGGCTACCACCTCGGACGCCAGGACCTGCCGCACGACCGCCTGCACAGCGAGCATGGTGCGCTGATCTTCCTGCGCGGCGCGGCGCCGGGACCCGAAGTGATCATCTGAATTCCGGTGCGCTGCGCGGCCACGTGGCCGTTCACGACGCCCCTCGTCGATTCGTCGCAAATGCGGCGACGCGCGCACCGGCGCCGCCTACGATGGCCTCATCACCCCGCAGAGCCGACGCCGATGAGCCGCCCCGCCGCGCTGTCCCGCGCCTTCATCCGCCACTACCATGGTCCGGGCACCGACGGCATCGCCCCGATCCATGCCCACCGTTCACCGACCGGAGCCGACATGACCCCCAACGACACCCCCACCCCCGACGACGACCTGCTGCGCCGCGCGAAAAGCCGCGTCGACCGCAAGATCGGCTTCTACATCCACGCCCTCGTCTTCGTGCTCGTCAACGCCGGGCTGTATTTCATCAACACCTGGCACGGCGGCATGCGCTGGCATGTCTGGCCGCTGGGCTGGTGGGCGGTGGGCCTGGCGATCCACGGCATCGTCACCTTCGTCGGCCTGCGTGGCGACGGTCTGCGCGAGCGCATGATCGATGCCGAGGTCGAGCGGCTGAAGGGGCGTCGATAGAATCCGGCGCATGCCCGAGCACCCCTCCGATCCTGCGCACAAGCCAACGCACGTCGCTGCCAACTTCCTGCGCACGGTCATCGAGCGGGACCTGCAATCCGGCGCCTTCGACGGCCGCCGCTGGGGCGGCAGCCCGGGCGATGCGGCCCACCACGCCGCTGGCGAGGCCGACCCGGCGCGCATCCGCACCCGCTTCCCGCCCGAGCCGAACGGCTACCTGCACATCGGCCACGCGAAGAGCATCTGCCTGAACTTCGGCCTGGCGCGCGACTACGGCGGCATCTGCCACCTGCGCTTCGACGACACCAACCCGGAGAAGGAGGAGCAGGAGTACGTCGACGCGATCGAGGAGATGGTGCACTGGCTCGGCTTCGACTGGCGGCAGCAGGGCGCGAGCCACCTCTACTTCGCGAGCGACTACTTCGACTTCATGTACCGCGCCGCCGAGCACCTGATCGAGCGCGGCCTGGCCTATGTCGACGAGCAGACGCCCGAGGCGATGCGCGCCAACCGCGGCGACTTCACGACGCCCGGCACCGACAGCCCGTTCCGCGGCCGCACGCCAGAAGAAAACCTGGCGCGTTTTCGCGAGATGCGCGATGGCCGCCACGCCGACGGCTCGATGGTGCTGCGCGCGAAGATCGACATGGCGTCGCCGAACATCAACCTGCGCGATCCGGCGCTGTACCGCATCAAGCGCGCGCGCCACCACAACACCGGGGACCGCTGGTGCATCTACCCGATGTACACCTATGCGCACCCGATCGAGGACGCGCTCGAGCGCATCACCCACAGCTTCTGCACGCTCGAGTTCGAGGATCAGCGGCCCTTCTACGACTGGCTGCTCGAGCGCCTGGCCGAGGGCGGGCTGCTCGCGCGGCCGCTGCCCAAGCAGGTCGAGTTCGGCCGGCTCAACCTCAGCTACGTGATCACCAGCAAGCGCAAGCTCAAGGCGCTGGTCGACGAGGGCATCGTCGGCGGCTGGGACGACCCGCGCATGCCGACGCTGGCCGGGCTGCGCCGGCGCGGCTACACGCCGGCGTCGATCCGCAAGATGGCCGACGACACCGGCGCCAGCAAGACCAACATCTGGGTCGACTACGGCGTGCTCGAGATCGCACTGCGCGAAGACCTCGAGGGCCAAGCGGCACGCGCGATGGCCGTGCTCGACCCGCTCAGGCTGCAGCTCACCAACTGGGCCGAGATCTTCGGCAGCGAGGGCCACCGCGAGCCCTGCAGCGCGCCGGCGCACCCGCAGCGGCCCGAGCTGGGCCAGCGCACGTTCGAACTCGGCCCCGAGCTGTGGATCGAGCGCGAGGACTTCGCCGAGGTGCCGCCGAAGGGCTTCCACCGCCTGTACCCGGGCAACCGGGTGCGGCTGAAGTACGGCCTCGTGATCGAGTGCACCGGCTGCGTGAAGGACGCCGAGGGCCAGGTGGTCGGCGTGACCGCGGCGATCGTCCCCGACACCCGCAGCGGCACGCCGGGCGCCGACAAGGTCAAGGTCAAGGGCACGATCAGCTGGGTTGCCCGCCACGACGCGATCGCCGCCACCGTGCACCTGTACGACCGCCTTTTCAGCGAGGCGCAGCCCGACGGCGGCGAGCGCGACTTCCGCGCCGCATTGAACCCGGCCAGCCTGAAGACCGCGGCGGCCTGGCTGGAACCGTCGATGGCCGCCTGGCCGGCGGAGCGGCACGTGCAGTTCGAGCGCCACGGCTATTTCGTCAGCGACCGCAAGCTGCACCGGCCGGATGCGCCGGTGTTCAACCGGGTCACGACGCTGCGCGACGGCTGGGCGCGCTGAGGCCCTGCCGCCAACGAATTGCAAAGCTTCGCAAACGCACTGGCGGCCGGCGGCATGATGCGCCACAGTTGGCGTTCTCGAACCGCGAGGAGTTCATCATGGCCCATCGATCTTTCCGTCACCTGTTGATCGGCCTGTCGCTGCTGGCAGCGTCGGCCGCCTGGGCCGGCCAGGCCGAGGTCCGCTTCGTCGGCGCCGAACGCTTCGCCGACATCGGGTTCGCCAGCGCCGATCGCGAACGCGCCTTGCAGGGCCTGAGCGCGCACCTGCAGCGCCTGGCCGAGCGGCTGCCCGCCGGGCTGACCCTGCAGGTCGAGGTGCTCGACGTCGACCTCGCCGGCGAGTTGCGCCTCGTGAATCTGGAGCAGCTGCGCGTGCTCGGCCAGGGCGCCGACATGCCGCGGCTGCACCTGCGTTACGAGCTGCGCGAGGGCGATCGCCGGATCAGCGCCGGCGAGGACCGCCTGAGCGACCCCGGCTACCTGACGCACACCGGCTCCCGCCAGGCGAGCGAGCCACTGCACTTCGAGCGCCGGATGCTCGACGGCTGGTTCCGGGACCGCTTTGCCGCGCAGGTCGCCGGCCTGCGATGATGCGGTCCCCGTCACTGCACCGAACCCCTGCCCGATGAAGACCCTGCTCTGCGGCGCCGCGCTGGCGCTGGCCCTGTCGCCCGTGCTCGCCTCCGAGGCGATCACCACCTCCTCCGGCCTGATCTACCGCTCGCTGAAGGACGGCCAGGGCGCGCAGCCCGGCGCGTCGGACACGGTGCGCGTGCACTACCGCGGCACCTTTCCCGACGGCCGCGAGTTCGACAGTTCGTACAAGCGCGGTCAGCCGATCGAGTTCCCGCTCAATCGCGTGATCAAGTGCTGGACCGAAGGCGTGCAGCGCATGAAGGTCGGCGGCAAGGCGCAGCTGACCTGCCCGAGCGCGATCGCCTACGGCGACAAGGGCGCCGGCAACGTGATCCCGCCGGGCGCGACATTGCTGTTCGAGGTCGAGCTGCTCGGCATCGCCGGTCGGTAGCGTTCGCCGGCCAGCACCGCCTGCACGTCGCGCGGGTCGGTCAGCGCGCGCACCGCGTCGTACAGTGCCTGGGCCTCGGGGAAACGCCGGCGCAGCAGGTTCAGCCACTGCTTCAGTCGCCCCGGATGGTGGCGCGGCTGCACGCGCGGCGCGACCAGCGCCCAGAAGCGGTCGATCTGCGGCCGCAGCTCGGCCCAAGGCAGGGCGGCAGCGCCGCGGATCGACAGCGCCAGCCCGGGGTCGGCGACCATGCCCCGGCCGAGCATCAGCGCGTCGCAGCCCGAGGCCTCGCGGCAGCGGCGGGCGTCGTCGGCGGTCCAGATCTCGCCGTTGGCGACCACGCCGATGCGTACGCCCGCGCGGATCTCGGCGATGCGGTCCCACCAGGCCGGCGGGCGATAGCCGTCGTCCTTGGTGCGGGCATGCACGACGACCTCGGCCGCGCCGGCGGTCTCGATCGCCAGCGCGCATTCCAGCGCGCGGCGGGCGTCGCGCACGCCCAGCCGCATCTTGGCCGACACGGGCACCGCCGCCGGCACCGCACACCGGACCTCGGCGACGATGCGGCCGATCAGCTCGGGCTCGTCGAGCAGGACCGCGCCGCCGCGATGCCGGTTGACGACCTTCGCCGGACAGCCGAAGTTCAGGTCGATGCCGGGCGCACCGAGCGCGGCCAGCGCGGCGGCGTTGTCGGCCAGGCAGGCCGGGTCGGAGCCGAGCAGCTGCGGGCGCACCGGCACCCCGGCCGGCGTGCGGCCGCCCATGCCGAGCTCGGGCACGATGCGCAGGAAGACGCGGTCGGGCAATCGCTGGTCGGTGACGCGGATGAACTCGCTGACGCAGCGGTCGATGCCGCCGACACGCGTCAGCACGTCGCGCAGCGGGGCGTCGAGCAACCCCTCCATCGGCGCCAGCAGCAGCATCAGGCGCGCTTCAGGCGCTGGGCCAGGCTGACCGCGGCGAGCACCAGCGCGCCGGCCGCGATGCCCACGACCGCGTTGAACCCGGCCTCGGCGAACACGCCGAACCAGGGGCCCTCGGTTGCCGCGCCGATCCAGTGGTGCAGTGCCGGCACGCCGTGCACCAGGATACCGCCACCGACCAGGAACATCGCCGCGGTGCCGGCGACCGACAGCGCCTTCATCAGCCAGGGTGCGGCGACCAGGATGCCACGCCCGGCGGCGCCGACGACGCCGTCGCGCGCACTCAGCGCGAGGCCGAGATCGTCGAGCTTGACGATCGCCGCGACCAGGCCGTAGACGCCGACCGTCATCACCAGCGCGATCGCGGTCAACACCAGCGACTGCGTGGCCAGCGGCCTGTCGGCGACGGTGCCCAGCGTGATCGCGATGATCTCCGCCGACAGGATGAAGTCGGTGCGCACCGCACCCTTGATCTTGTCCTTCTCGACCGCGACGAGGTCCACCGACGGATCGGCAAGCGCGCGCCGCACCTCGGCCTTGTGCGCGGCGTCCTCGGCCGGGTCGTGAAGGAAGCGATGCGCCAGCTTTTCGAAGCCTTCGTAGCACAGGAAGGCGCCGCCGATCATCAGCAGCGGCGTCACCGCCCAGGGTGCGAAGGCGCTGATGGCCAGCGCCGCCGGCACCAGGATGGCCTTGTTGATCATCGAGCCGACGGCCACCGCCCACACCACGGGCAGCTCGCGCTCGGCGCGCACGCCGGTGACCTGCTGTGCGTTGAGCGCCAGGTCGTCGCCCAGCACCCCCGCGGTCTTCTTCGTCGCGACCTTGGTCATCGTCGCCACGTCGTCGAGGATCGTGGCGATGTCGTCGATCAGTGCGAGGAGGTTGGCGGTGGCCATCGGCTGGGCGCGAGCGGAGCAGCCCGCATCCTAGCCTGAGGTCTCCTGCGGCCGGTGCGACAGGCGCCGCGGTGCATCCCTGCGGCCGCGTCCGGTCACTGCCGATAGAAGCGCTTCAGCGCGAGGAGCTCGACGCGCACCGGTTCGATTTGGTCGCGAATCGCCTTCGTCGCGGACAGCATGGCATCGACGTCATCGTCCGGCAGGTTCTGCCGACTTCGGAGGCTCAGTCGACCAGCCCGGATCTCGTCGCGCAATGCGGGCACGTTCCCTTCGACGAAGGCGACCGACGCCAGCAGCGTGTTGTAGAGGTCGATCGCGTTGTCGATCATCCGTTCGCCGTATCGCAGGCCCTCGGCGCGGCGCGCCGCGTCGAAGTAGGGGCTGCGCTCGTCGATCTCGCAACACAGCAACTTCTCGACGATCGCCTCCTGGCTCTGCCCCATCTGGATGCGGGCAAACAGCCGCTGGGCGACCGCAGCCTGGGCCACCAGGATGTCGCGTCGCCACAAGGGATCCAGCAGTCGTGTGGCGTCGTAGTCCAGTCGCCGCTGGTAGGTCACGAGGCGACGGAAGTCGGTGGCGAAGCGCAATTCGAGGTCGTCGGTGGCGCGGCGGCCATCGACGTTCACCAGCTGCGACTGCACGAACTCGTGCAGCAGGGTGTAGTTCCGCGCCGTGTCGCGGACCAGCAGCGTGTCGCGCGGCAGTCGGCAGCAGGTCGCGTCGCGGAACACGATCTTGCCTTCGTAGCTGTCGCGGAAGTCGGCTTGCGACACGAGGCTCGCGGGCGCGACGGGCAGGCCGGCCAACAGCGGGTTGATCGGCCCCGACGGTGCCGGGGAAGGGACCACGAGGACCTGCACGCCGGCGCGATCGATCACCTGAACGAGCTGCGATGGCGGAGTGCGGAGTACCCCGGTGATGAAAGCCATGTCGAGTCGCTGCGCGAACGGAAACTCGCGCCACTGGGGGCCGGCCAGATCAGCGGCGGACGAAGTGCCGACGAGACCGACCCAGGTCATCACCGCGCATGCCCACCGCGCGCCGGCCACGACGAGGCCATGCCCCGAAAGGGAACGTGGAGTGGCGGGGTCTGGCGTCACGGCGTCATCGTCGCGCACGGCCCGCCTTGGGCCGCTTGCTCGCCGGCATCATAGACACGCGGGCCCGCCACCCGTGCGTCGAAATGCGCGCGGGGCTTGCGCCGGGACAAGCCGCGGCGAAGGCCGGCTCAGGCCGGGCGCGGCACGACCTGGGGCGTGGCGTACTCGCGGCCGATCACGGCGCGGGCGAACAGGTAGTTGCGACGTGCCGGCTCGCTCAAGGCGTCGAGCTCGACGCGGCCGGCCTCGTCGCAGGGAAAGCACAGCGCGCGGCCAGGGACGAACAGCGACGGGAACCGGAGTTCGTGCGCCGGCGACGGGACAGCGTGGACAGCGGACATCTCGATCGACCTCCAGCAGGGCATCACACCCGACGGAAAGATAGTCGACGCCCGCGCCAGGCGCTGTCCGCGCATGTCGATCGTCGGAGTGAGAGGGACGCTGCCGCTGCTGTCGGAAACGATCCGACAGCGGCGGTGGGTCTGGCGGGGTCAGGTCCGGCGGCGGCGCTGCAAGGTCAGCATCGCCAGCCCGGCGAGCGCGAGCCAGGCGACGCCTGGCTCGGGCACGGCCCGCAGCGCGGCCGCGCCGACGATGGCGTGCGCCGCGGAGGTCGGGTGCAGCGCGTCTGAGAACAGCGACGTCGCGCACGAGTCGCCCGCCGATCCGGCGAAGCTGCCGCAGGGCAGGCCGACGTTGGTGATGCCGTAGGTGGCGCCGCCGTTGTTGATCGCGTCGTCGCGGATCTGGTTCGACAGGCCGAACAGGTCGAGCAGGACGACGTCGAGCGCCGGGAACAGCGCTTCCAGACCGGTCTCGAAGCCCGCGAGCAAGGCGTTGTAGCGCGCCGTCGCGTCGCTCGACGCGGCGGTGAGCCCGAGCAGCGCGGCCTCGGGTGTCGCGCCCAGGTCGGGCAGGTTGCCGATCAGCACATGACGGGCCCCGCGCGCCGCGAGGCCCGCAGCCACGGTGAACAGGTTGTTGGCCGCCGCCTCGGCGGCGGCCTGACGGCCGGCCTGGTCGACCAGAGAGTCGGTCGGGAAGGCGAATCGCGCGTCGCGCATGTCGTTGCCGCCGCCGACGACCACGTACAGGGCGTTCGCATCGGCCAGCGGGTTCGCCGGGGCCCACAGGCCGCCGAACTGCGCCAGCAGGCCGGGCACCGGCGAGACGCCGGCGCCGGTGCGCGCACCACCGAAGGCGTAGTTGGTGCCTCCGGCGAGCGACGGCACGGCGCCCATGGGCAGGCCGAGGCCGGTGGCCAGGACGTCGACCCAGATCGGTCCGTCGGAGAAGCGGCCCGGCGCGTAGGGCGGCGTGGCCGGCACGGCGCCGCCAGTGGCAATGGCGACGTTTCCGGTGTCCGACAGGCTGTCGCCGAAGACCACCATCGAGCTGTACGGATAGGCGTGGGCCGGCGCGGCCGTCAACGCGGCGGCGGCCAGACTGACGAGGCCGACGAGGCGGCGAAGGGTGGAGGTCATCGGAGGCGTCCGTGAAGAGTCGCGGTGATGCCCGTGACCTTAGCAGCGCGCTTGCGCCGAGCCCACCACGAAGGCGCCGGACCGCGGGTAAGCCCGACCACTCGAAAGAGGGGGCTATCGCCCGCCGCGGGCCTTGCGCGCTGCCGGGGCTTCCCGCCGGCCCCCGGTCGCTCGTGGCGGCAGCCCGGTGTGCTGGGTCAGCACGGTGCCCGGCCGCGGCGTCCGCGCCGACGGCTTCGGCGGCGTCGAGTTCTTTCGCCGCGCGCTCGTGTAGCTGCCGTCGGTGGCCGGCTGCCAGCGCGGGATCAGGTGCATCCTGCCGTTGCCGATCAGGTCGGCGCGGCCCATGCGCTGCAGCGCCTCGCGCAGCAGCGGCCAGTTGTTCGGGTCGTGCCAGCGCAGGAAGGCCTTGTGCAGGCGGCGCCGCCGCTCGCCGCGCACGACGTCGACCTTCTCCGCGCGCGCCGGGTCGCGGCTGATGCCCTTCAGCGGATTCAGGTCGGTGTGGTACATCGCCGTCGCGGTGGCCATCGGGCTCGGGTAGAAGGTCTGCACCTGGTCGGCCTTGAAGCCGTGGCGCTTGAGCCAGAGCGCGAGATTCATCATGTCCTCGTCGCTGGTGCCCGGGTGCGCGGCAATGAAGTACGGGATCAGGTACTGCTTCTTGCCGGCCTCGGCGCTGTACTGCTCGAACATCTGCTTGAAGCGGTCGTAGCTGCCGATGCCGGGCTTCATCATCTTCGACAGCGGCCCGCCCTCGGTGTGCTCCGGCGCGATCTTGAGATAGCCGCCGACGTGGTGCGTCACGAGCTCCTTCACGTACTCGGGCGACTGCACCGCCAGGTCGTAGCGCAGGCCGGAGCCGATCAGGATCTTCTTGATGCCGCGCAGCGCCCGCGCGCGCCGGTACATCTTGATCAGCGGGCCGTGGTCGGTGTTCAGGTTCGGGCAGATGCCGGGGTAGACGCAGCTCGGCTTGCGGCAGGCGGCCTCGATCTCGCGGCTCTTGCAGCCGATGCGGTACATGTTCGCGGTCGGGCCGCCGAGGTCGCTGACGACGCCGGTGAAGCCCGGCACGGTGTCGCGCATCGCCTCGATCTCGCGGATCACGCTGTCTTCGCTGCGGCTCTGGATGATGCGGCCCTCGTGCTCGGTGATCGAGCAGAACGTGCAGCCGCCGAAGCAGCCGCGCATGATGTTCACGCTGAAGCGGATCATCTCCCAGGCCGGAATCTTGGTCGGCCCGTCATGCCCGCCCTGCTCGTCGGCGTACGACGGGTGCGGGCTGCGCGCGTAGGGCAGGTCGAAGACGCGGTCCATCCCGGCCGTGCTCAGCGGGATCGGCGGCGGGTTGATCCAGACGTCGCGGTCGCCATGGCGCTGCACCAGTGCGCGCGCGTTGCCGGGGTTGGTCTCCAGGTGCAGCACGCGGTTGGCGTGCGCGTACAGCACCGGATCGGACTTCACCTGTTCGTAGGCCGGCAGCCGGATCACGCTGCGCTCGCGCGGCGGCATCGTCACTCGGCGGCTCACCGGCATCGCGACGACCGCTTCGGCGGTCGCGCAGGCCGCCGCCTGCGACTCCGGCGTCTGGTAGGGGTTCAGGTGGGCGTCGATGCGGCCCGGGCGGTCGACCTCGGTCGAGTCGATCTCGGTCCAGCCGGCGAGCGCTGCCTCGTGCTCGCGCCGGACCATGAAGGCGGTTCCGCGCACGTCGGTGATGGCCTGAACCGGCTCCCGCCGCGCCAGCCGGTGCGCGACCTCGACGATCGCGCGCTCGGCGTTGCCGTACAGCAGCAGGTCGGCCTTCGCATCGACGAGGATCGAGCGCCGCACCTTGTCCTGCCAGTAGTCGTAGTGGGCGATGCGCCGCAGGCTGGCCTCGATGCCGCCGATGACGATCGGCACGTCGTTCCAGGCCTCGCGGCAGCGCTGCGCATAGACCAGCGTCGCGCGGTCGGGCCGCGAACCGCCCTGCCCGCCCGGCGTGTAGGCGTCGTCGCTGCGAATCTTCCGGTCCGCGGTGTAGCGGTTGATCATCGAATCCATGTTGCCGGCAGCGACGCCGAAGAACAGGTTCGGCTTGCCGAGCGCCTTGAACGGCTCGGCCGACTGCCAATCGGGCTGCGCGATGATGCCGACGCGAAAGCCCTGCGCCTCCAGCGTGCGCCCGATCACCGCCATGCCGAAGCTGGGGTGATCGACGTAGGCGTCGCCGGTGACGATGACCACGTCGCACGCATCCCAGCCCAGCGCCTCCATCTCGGCGCGGCTCATCGGCAGGAAGGGCGCGGTGCCGAAGCGCTGGGCCCAGTGGGGCTTGTACGCGTTCAACGGACGCGGATTCGTGACGCTTTGGCCACTGGGGTTTGCGCGGGACATTCCCGCATTGTCGCTTCCGGGTCCCGCGCGGAGCATGATCGCCGCTCATTGACCCTGCGCCGTCGCCGCGTGCCGCTTTCGCGCCCTCTTCGCCGATGTTCCTGAAACGCGTCCGACTGCGCGTCGGCCTCGTCCTCGCCCTGGGGTGCGCCGGCCTGGCCGGACCGGCGGGCGCGACGCCCCGCTTCGAAGTGGTCGGGCGCGGCGAGATCCCGCGCCAGGTCGTGAAGACGGTGGCCCAGGACGGCCAGGGCTTCCTGTGGATCGCCACCGGCGACGGCCTCGTGCGCTACGACGGCTATCGCTTCCGCCCGATCGAGCGGGCACACGCCGACCCGGGTCGACGAAATCTCGGCTGGGTCAAGGCCATGCTGGCCGGCCGTGACGGCCGGATGTGGATCAGCAGCGAGGCCGACGGTCTCGTCCACCACGATCCGGTGCGCGACCGCATCGTCGAACATGCGGGGCCCGAAGGCGCGACCCCGGTGCATGCGCTGGCCGAGGACGATACCGGCGCGATCTGGGCCGGCATGCTGGGCGGCGGTCTGGCGCGCCATGTGGTGCCGCGCGACGGCGGCCCGGCCCAGGTGACGCGCCTGCGGCACCGGGCCGACCAGCCCGACGGCCTGCCCGACGACCGGGTGGAGGCGATCGCCTTCGACGACGCCGGCACCCTGTGGCTGGGCAGTTGGGCCGGCCTGAGCCGGCGCGACCGGGGCGACGAGCGCTTCGTGCCGGTGCCGGCCCGGGCCGGCGCGGCGCCGCTGCCCGGCCTGCAAGGTCGCCGCGTGCTGGCACTGCTGGCCACGCCGAAGCGCCCGCTGTGGGTCGGCACGATGCAGGGCGACCTGGTGATGGTCGACCGCGGCTCCGGCGCGGCCCGCTGGCTGCCGGCACCGCCCGGGGGCCGCGGTGCGGTGACCGCGCTCGCCCGCACCGACGACGGCCGGGTCTGGGTCGGCACCGAGCTCGGCCTGGAGGTCTGGGATGCCGACGGCCTGACCCTGCTGCACCGCCTGCGCCACGACCCGCGGCGACCCGATGGCCTGCCCGCCGATGCGATCACCTCGCTGCTGAAGGACCGGACCGGCGCGCTGTGGGTCGGCGGCCTGGGCACCGGGCTGCTTCGCCACGACCCGAAGGACGTGGGCCTGTCGGTGCGCCGGGCCGACCTCGACGGCGGCTTCGACGGCAACGCGCACGGCCTGCTCGCGCTGGACGACGGCCAGGTCTGGGCCACGACCTCGTCGGTGCCGCTGGTCGCGATGGACGAACGGCTGAAGGTGCGCCGGGCGCTGCCGCTGCCGAAGGACGGCGACGGCCTGCCGATCACCCGGGTGCAGGCGATGGCGCTGGACCGCGCCGGCCGCGCCTGGCTGGCGGCCGGCGAGTGGTTGCTCGAACTCGATCGCGACGGCCGGACCCGATCGCTGCGCCGGCACGGCGCCGGCGAGATCGTGCTGATGACGGCCGGGCGTGGCGGCCTGTGGCTGGCCGCGCAGGATGGGCTGTTCCACCTGCCGGCCGACGCGGGGGCCCAGTCGCCGCCTGCGGCCATGCCCGGCGCCGACGGCCACCGCCCGATGGGCATGGCCGTTTATGCGATGGCCGAGGCGCCCGACGGCACGCTGTGGGTCGGCGGCGCGCGCGGCCTGTTCCGGCTGGCTGCGGATCGCCGCGCCGGCCTCGAGCCGGTGACGTCGCCGCCGGGCCAGGGCCTGGGCTTCCCGGTCGTCGCAGGGCTCCTGCTCGGGCGCGACGGCACGCTGTGGGTCGACACCGCCGTCAACGGGCTGCACCGGTCGATCTCCCAGGACGGCGCGCGGGTCGGCTTCGACGCGGTCAGCGCGCGCCACGGCATCCGCAATCGACCCTACGGCGTGAACCTGCTCGAGGACCGGCGCGGACGCATCTGGACCCAGCAGTACGTCTACGACCCCGCTGCCGACCGGCTGCTCGAGCTGACCGCGGCCGACGGCAAGGACTTCGGCATGGGCTGGTTCTATGCCTACGCGGCGACGCCGGACGGGCGCTTCCTGTTCGGCGGCACGCACGGCGTGCTCGTCGTCCAGCCGGAGCGCTACGAAGGCTCGGCCGACATGCCGCCGCTGGCGGTGACCTCGCTGCGCATCGACGGGCGACCGCGGCCGCTCGCCGGCCTGCCCGGGCGCATCGCGCTCGGCCCGGAGCACCACGGCATCTCGATCGAGTTCGCCGCGCTCGAGTTCAGCGACCCTCGGCGCATCCGCTACGCCTACCGGCTCGACGGCGTCGACCAGGACTGGGTGCCGACCGGCGCCGACTTCCGCGTCGCCAGCTACGGCAACCTGAGGCCGGGCGACTACACGCTGCGCATCAAGGCGACCAACCGCAACGGCGTGTGGAATCCGGCCGAGCTGGCGATCCCGGTGTCGGTGGCGCCGGCGTGGTGGCAGCGCCGCGACCTGCAGGTGCTGGCGGCGCTGCTCGGGCTGCTGGCGCTGCTCGCCACCGTGCGACACCGCACGCGCCAGCTGGTGGCCCGCCAGCGCGAGCTCGAACAGAAGGTGCGCGAACGCACGTTGGCGCTGGAGGCGACCACGCGGGAGCTGCAGGCCAAGTCGGCCGAGCTCGAGCAGGCCAGCCTGACCGACCCGCTCAGCGGCCTGCACAACCGCCGCTTCCTGCAGCAGCACATCGAGGCCGACGCCGCGCGCGCGGTCAGGCGCGGCGCCGCCGGCTCGGGCGCCGACGATGGCGACCTGACCTTCTTCCTCGTCGACATCGACCACTTCAAGGCGGTCAACGACCGGCTCGGCCACCCCGCCGGCGACGCCGTGATCCGGCAGATCCCGGCACGGCTGCGGGCGGTCTTCCGCGCCGGCGACCACCTGGTGCGCTGGGGCGGCGAGGAGTTCCTGATCGTCGTGCGCGACAGCAGCCGCGAGGCTGCCGCCGAACTCGCCGAGCGCGCCCGCGCGGCGATCGCCGACGAGCCCTTCGCGCTCGACGACGGCCAGCGGCTGCACTGCAGCGGCTCGATCGGGTTCGCCTGCTTCCCGCTGGACCCGGCGCGGCCGGACGCGCTGGCCTGGCACGAGGTGGTCAGCGTGGCCGATGCGGCGCTGCTGCGTGCCAAGCAGGAAGGCCGCGACCGCTGGGTCGGTGTCGTCGAGGCCGATGTCAGGCAGCGCCCGGCGAACCCGGCGGACTGGTTCGACGCCGCCGGCACGACGGTGCGGCGGCGCGGCGACGGCCCGATGGCCCCGTCGCTGCCGGGGTCCGGCGCCGCGGTGTAAGTTTGGGCGTTCGGTCCGCGACGCAGCGGACATGAACCGAACTGAACGAGCCGTGATCGATGAAACGCCGTGACCTGCTGGCCCTGATGGGCACCCTGGGAGCCTTCCACGTGGACGCCAAGCACTTCGAAACCCTGGAACTCAGCGACGCCGAATGGAAGAAGCGCCTGTCGCCGGCCGCCTACGACGTGCTGCGCCGCGAAGGCACCGAGCGGCCGTTCACGAGCCCGCTCAACGACGAGAAGCGCGCCGGCACCTATGTCTGCGCCGGCTGCGAACTGCCGCTGTTCACGCAGGCGATGAAGTTCGACAGCGGCACCGGGTGGCCGAGCTTCTTCACCCACCTGCCGCACGCGGTCGGCACCAAGCGCGACTTCAAGCTGATCCTGCCGCGCACCGAGTACCACTGCGCGCGCTGCGGCGGCCACCAGGGCCATGTCTTCGGCGACGGGCCGAAGCCCACCGGCAAGCGCTACTGCAACAACGGCGTGGCGCTGAAGTTCGTGCCGGAGGCGGCATGATGCGCTGGCTGTTCGTGCTGGCGCTGCTGGTCGGCGCCGTCGGCGCGTCGGCGCAGGCCGCGGCGACCGCCAAGGCGACCTTCGCCGGCGGCTGCTTCTGGTGCGTCGAGGCCGACTTCGACAAGGTGCCCGGCGTGCTGTCGACGACCTCGGGCTACACCGGCGGCACGGTGCCGAACCCGAGCTACGAGCAGGTCGCGGCCAAGAAGACCGGCCACGCCGAGGCGGTCGAGATCGTCTTCGACCCGAAGCGCGTGAGCTACGCCCAGCTCGTCGAGCACTTCTGGCGCACGATCGACCCGACCACGCCGGACCGCCAGTTCTGCGACCGCGGCTCGCCCTACCGCACCGCGATCTACGTGCACGACGCCGAACAGATGGCGGTGGTGCGTGCCTCGCTCGCCGCGCTCGAGAAGAGCAAGCCGTTCAAGGAGCCGATCGTCACCCAGGTCGAGAGGGCCGGGCCGTTCTACGTGGCCGAGGATTACCACCAGGACTACTACAAGAAGAACCCGATCCGCTACAACTACTATCGCAGTGGGTGCGGTCGCGACAAGCTCCTCCAGCAGCTCTGGGGCGACCAGGCGATCAAGCCCTGATCGTCATCGGCAGTCGCACGGTCGCCACCAACCCTGGCCCGGCGTTGCGGAACTCCAGCGTGCCGCCGTGCGCCTGTGCCACCAGCCGG
>CALJUI010000454.1 GCA_937975735.1 uncultured Rubrivivax sp. | reverse complement strand
CTTCCGATCTAGCGCGATGCGCGAGGAGCTGCACGAACTGCTGCCGCTGCTTCGCGTGCACCGCACCGATCCGCGCGCCGGGCGCGACTTCCACCTGGGCCGGCTCGGCGGCCACGAGGTGGTGTGCGTGCTCAGCGGCATCGGCAAGGTGGCCGCGGCCAGCACCGCGACGCTGCTGATCGAGCGCTTCGACGTGCAGCGCCTGGTCTTCACCGGCGTGGCCGGCGGCCTGGCCGGCGCGGTGCGCGTCGGCGACCTGGTGCTGGCGCGCGAGCTGCTCCAGCACGATCTGGATGCGTCGCCGATCTTTCCTCGCCACGAGGTGCCGCTGACCGGGCTGAAGCGCTTCGGCACCGACGCGGCGCTGACCGAGGCGCTGGCCGACGCCGCTCGCGGCGTGATCGACCGGGCCGACCGGGCACTGGGGTCGGCATTCGCCCGCAACGCCGCCGACCTGGGCCTGGACACGCCTGCGCTGCACGACGGGCTGGTGATCAGCGGCGACCGCTTCGTCAGCACGGCAGCCGAATCGGCCGCGCTGCGCGCCGAACTGCCCGATGCGCTGGCCGTGGAGATGGAAGGCGCCGCCGTCGCGCAGGTCTGCCATGCGTTCGGCCTGCCGTTCGCGGTGCTGCGCACGATTTCCGATCGCGCGGACGACAGCGCGCACGTGGACTTCTCGCGCTTCGTCGAGCGGATCGCGAGCCACCTGAGCGCGGCGATCGTGCGGGCCTGGGCGGGCGCCGACGCGTAGATTGGCGCGTCGATTTGTCCCGTGCGAGCAGCTCGGCAGCAGCGGCCCAGGCGCGATGCAGGTCGCCTGAACTCGGCTGCGTGGATGCACAATGCGACGCACTCGATCCCGGGCCGCGGCCCGGTGCATTCCTCATCGGGCCGCGAACCGAAGACCGTTGGACTCTGGGCCGCCGCACGCTGATGTACCGCGACTGTCGGCAATGCAGCGTGAGGAGCCGGTCGCCGCCGTCGGGCCTACTCACGCTCGCCACCATCAAGGAGTCGCTGGGTGCCGCGACTGGCGCTGGCACGAATGGCGGCAATGCGAGGTTCAGCGGCCCTGGAACGCTGGGCTTCGGCGAAGGCCACCCCTACGACTGCTTCCTTGTCGCGCGAACGAGCACACCCGACCCATTGCTGCCGGCGGAACTCACAACGTCGAAGACTGCAGGGCAGCGAATGCGGTCGGCTACAGTCATCATTCTGTTGCCACGCGCCAGCGCACCGGGACGCAATAGCGATGAACCTCACAACGCTGACCCGAGCTCAGATCAACTCCGTCTCGGACCTCATGACTTGGGGCGACCATCTGGAGCGGTTGAACGCCTCGTGCGGCCCCATGCTCTTTCGAGGGCAATGTGAGGAGTTCAAGAATCTGGAACCGAGGCTTGCGCGGGACACGCGAAACGGAAATCAGCCCGTCAATCATCAGGCGGTAGTTCTCCTTGAGACCAAGTTGCTAGATGGGTTTCGGACGCACTGTTCGCAGATGCGAGGCCTGTCTCAAGATATGCCGTTGAGCGGCGAACTTATCGGCAAGTCAAGACTTGAAGTGCTCAGTCTGATGCAGCACTACGAGGTCCCGACTCGACTGCTTGACTGGACCGAGAGCGTATGGATTGCGACCTTCTTCGCGTGTGCGTCGAGTCCACAGAAGGACGCTGAAATATGGTTCCTTGACGAATCGATGCTTGACCTGACACCGAGCGACATGCCTTCTGCGCAAGTGCGGAAACTGGTCGAAGAGTCGATCGGCAACGCACCGCCGGAGTACCACCAGAAATGGGGCATGCCGTACCTCGCAGTGGTTGAGCCAATTCAGAGCCCAAGACTTGCGGCGCAGAGAGGAAGGCTAACGGCCTGCGTCAACGCGCAGTCAGATCACGCCCAACTGCTCTGGAGGCTCGCGACAATGAAGCACGGTGGGGAGAACACGGGGCAATCGTTCGGTCGCCATGTGATTCGCGCCGACCGAAAAGGCGACATCCTGAAGTACCTCGAGACATACAAGGGCATAAGCGCCAAGACTCTCTTCCCGGACTTCGTTGGTCTGCAGCGCTATTTGCGCTGGGAGTTCGAAGCGCTTTGCACGCAACTCCTCTAGAGCGCGAGCGCAGAGGCAGGCCGCTGACAGACGCAAGATCCAAGGTCGGCGTTCACTCTCGTTGCTGACCCTCGCCCGGCGGACTCGAACGACGGCGCCTGGCCGAGTCCGTGAGTTGACTTCGCCTCCCGCAAGCCGCCTCTCGTAGCGCGCATCGGCTTCCGTTGAAGTCGCATCGGGTACAGCTGATCAAGGCAGGCAGGTAGGGAGCGAGCCCGTGCCTGGACTGCCCTTCGTCGGCCAGGCAGCGCGTCCTGCCTCTACAGTTGGGGCCATCAGACCGCTCATGACCGACGCTCAATACACGACCCTGCCGCAGTGGCCCACCGCTTATCCGGCCAGTGGCGGCAGCTGCCCCGCGGTGAGGGAGAACACATCTGGCTGGACATCGAGAAGAACGGTGCCAACACCGCTTTCGTCGCCCAGCAGCTGGCCGCGGCGGCCGGCGTGATGGACAGGGACGTGGGCTATGCAGGACTCAAGGACCGCTATGCCATCACCCGTCAGTGGTTCAGCATCTATCTGCCGAAGGGTGAGACGCCCGACCTGACCCAGCTGCAGCACCCGGAATTCAAGGTCCTGCGCCAGAGCCGCCACCTGAAGAAGCTGCGCCCCGGTGATCTGCAGGGCAACCGGTTCCGCATCGTGCTGCGTGACGCGACCGGCGACCCTGACGCCATGAAGGCCCTGGAGGCCAATCTCCAGGCCGTTGCGTCACAGGGCGTGCCCAACTACTTCGGTGCCCAGCGTCTCGGCTTCGAGGGCGGCAATGTCGAACAGGGGCGGGCCATGCTGGCGCGCGAGATCCGCGTGCGCAACCCGAAGAAGAAGGGCATCTACCTGTCGGCGGTGCGCTCCTTTGTCTTCAACGAAGTGCTGGCGCAGCGCATTCAGCTCAGACTCTGGGGCAAGACCCTGGCCGGTGACGTGATGGACGAGGCGGGCCGGCCCACCGGACCGCTCTGGGGCCGCGGCCGCGTGACGACGACCGATCAAGCGCAGGCCCTGGAAAGCGGGGGCGCCGAACGTCACGCCACCTTGTGCGACGGCATGGAACACGCCGGTCTGGATCAGGAGCGCCGCGCCCTGGTGGCGACCCCGGTGGACATGGCGTGGGGTTGGCCGCAAGCCCATCAGCTGGTGCTCAGGTTCTCCTTGCCCGCCGGGGTCTACGCCACTTCCGTTCTGGCCGAGATCCTGTGCACCACGGAGCCTGACCGGCACACGGAGAACGAGTCTGCGGCTGCGGAATGAGGGGGCCCTTCAGGCCGTGCCGACACGTCCGACAAGGGGGCGGCTCCGGCGCACTTCATGCCTTGCGCCGGACCGGCCAACGAAACAGGTTCAGCACGTTGCCGGCGAGGATCAGGCCGACACCGATCGCCGTGAACAGGTCCAGCCGCTCCGAGTACGCCAGCCAGCCCACGAGCGCGGTCAGCGGCACGCGCAGGAAGTCCATCGGCACGACGACCGTCGCGTCCGCATGCCGCATCGCGCTGGCGAAGCAGTAGTGCGAGTAGGTGCCGCAGAAGGCCACCACCAGCACCCAGCCCCAGGCGGTCGCCGACGGCCATTGCCAGACCATCAGCGCCGGGACGAGCCCGATCGCGCTCTGCACCACCAGCATCCAGAAGCTGATCGCCACCGCCGCGTCGGTGCGGGTAAGCGACTTCACAAGCACGATCGAGATCGCGAACCCCAGCGCGGAGGCCAGCGCGATCAGCTGCCCGGCGTCGAGTTCGCCCGTGCCGGGCCGCACGATCACCGCCACGCCCACCAGCCCCAGCAGCACGGCGAACCACTTCCGACCGCTCATGCGTTCGCCGAGAAAGAGCACCGCGAGCGCTGCCGACCAGATCGGCATCGTGAATTCGATCGACACCACCTGCGCGAGCGGGATCAGGGTCAGGGCCACGAACCAACCGTACTGCGCGGCATAGTGGACGGCGTTGCGCAGCACATGCCGGGGCAGCGAACGGATCCTGACCGCAGTCAGGCCGACCTCGTGGAGCACGTGCTTCCACAGAATAGCCATGCCTAGGGTGGAGTGCAGCAGCATGTGCGTCAACTCCGACTGCTCGCGCGCGGCCTCGCGCCCCGCCACGGCAATCACGACCATCAGCGTCAGCCAGCCGGCCATCCAACCCGCGGCACGACCGATCGAGGCGTCGGAGGCGGTTTGCATCGCCCGCAGCGTAGCCGATCGGCTTCGTGGCCATCACGGTGGGCGGGCGGCACGCCGGCCCGCCGCCGCCGCGTGCCCTGATCACATCACTTGCCGGATTTGCGAACGAGGTAGTCACCTCGCGGCCCGCCGGACTGGGCCGCGCTGGAGACCTTGGTGATGCTTGACGTGTGTTCGGCGCTGGACTCGCGGGTGGCCTGCAGCAGCGGCCAGATCCAGTCGCCCCAACGCGCCAGGCCGCCGGACTGCCAGCTTCGTCGGCGAACGCCGCCGCTACCGTCGGCACGATGTTGTCGCTGCCGACGGTGGCGTCGAAGCCGCCGCGCCGGATCAGCGACAGCGGCTGTTCGTTGACATGCGCCAGCACGAGCGCAATGCCGCGCCACTGCAGTGTGCGGTGCAGATGCTCCAGCGCGTTGAGGCCGGAGTCGTCGAACAGCTCGAGCCGGCGAATCCCGAATGCGCCAACGCGCTGGCGCCGTCACCAGTTGGCGCCGACGAGGTCCTTCCACTCCATCGTGATGCGGAACATCAGCATGCCGCGCCCCTCGTTCAGCGCGACCGATGCATGCGGGGTCAGGATCCGGCGGTTGTAGGGCGGCGGCGACGTGTCGTCGAAGTGCAGCAACTCGCCATTGAGCGCGGTCTCGCTGTAGCGCGTGTCGAACCGATCGGTGTGGGTTTCGCGCAGGCGATTGCGCAGAGTCGCCAGGTCGACCGGCTTGGACATCCGGCCTGGTATGTACGAAGCGGTCTTGTTGACCCAGTAGACGACGTCGTTCATCGAGCGCAGCGTGATCTGTGCAGGGGCCAGGCCGTCGGGCATCGGTCCGCGACCCTTGACCGTCACGCCCAGCTTGGGGCTGGCCGCACTGGGACGCCGCATCGTGAATCCGTGCTCGCGCAATTGCTGCAGTGCCTCGTCGAGCCGCATGCCAAGCCGCACGCCGTCGATTTGCGCACCCTGCACGCCGGCAGCGGTCGACGCAGCGGCCGTACCGGATTCGTGCGGCTCCGACGCTGCTGCGGCGCCGTCGACGGGCGGTGACGCGCCCTTGCTCAGCGGGTCGGCGATGGTGTGCTCCACGCGGTCCTTGGTCTTGTCCACCAGATCGTCGAGTACCCCGGCGGTCGCGATGGCGGGCAGCATGGCGCTGGCGATCAGCAAGCGGGCGGCATTCATGTTCATGGCGTTCCCCTTTGCGTCTCCTCCGCGTGGGCGGCGGAGTCCTCCTCGAGTGACGCTGGAACGAACTGCCTGTCGGGCGCGGTTTCGAACTCTGGAGCAGGTCCATTCGTCCAAGCGCGGTGAAGGCGTGTTTAGCACCACCGGCCCGAGTCGTCCACCCGGCGAGATGTCCGCACCATGCCGGGACCACCGGGGCAGGTCACCGAAGAGCCCACGAGTCCTCGCACCACCATCTGGGAAGAACCGGCGCCCAAGGACGGGGCTCCGTTCAGGGAGTTTCGGCTGGTGGCGCTCGGCCGCAGGACGACCGCCGCCACCGAAACATGCCAGCCGTCCGCGATCATGCGCACGCCGCCGGCCCATGCCAGCGTACGTGCGGTCCCGACGATGCGACGCAACTCCAGCGCCTTGCAGTCAGGAAAGCCGGGAAGACCTGCGCGCGAGTCCAGGTCGACACCAGCGATGCGGACCACGGACCCGCAGTGCCACCGCTCGATTCAATCGCCTGTCAGGGGGGCGTCCGCTGCCTGCAGCGCTTGTGGTTCTCTCTCAACTGTGCGCTTGTCGGGTGATCCGGACCCAGCTGGTCGTCGAGGATCTCGAGCGCTTGGACAAGCAACGGCTCCGCATCACTGAAGCGGGCCTGCTTCATGTACAGCCAGGCCAGGTTGTTGAGCGCCACCGCCAGAGGCGGGTCCGCGCCCTGCTGGGCGCGGGCGTCGATCGCGCGTTGGTAGTGGCCCTGCGCCTCGTCCAGGCGGCCCTGGCCCTCACGCAACCTCGCCAAGCCCTCCAGGGCGTCGGCCAGCGTCGCCGGTGGCAGGCCCACACGGTCCTGGATCGACACCACCTCAAGGTACAGCGCGGCGGCCTCGTCCGCCCGGGCCTGCTCCGCGTATACGCTAGCCAGGTTGTTCATGGTGTTGGCGACGTCGGGATGGTCGGCCCCTCTTGACCGTTCCTCGATGCCTCGCACCCGCAGCAGCAGCGCTTCCGCCTGGTCGTGGCGACCCAGCTGGCTGTGGGTCATCGCGAGGTTGTTCGCCGTCCCGGCGACCTTGAGGTGATGCTCGCCAAGCACGTCCTCTCGAATCGACAGCGCCCTCTCGAACAACGGGAGCGCCTCTTCCGCGCGCCCCCGTTCGTAGTAGAGCGTCCCCAGGTTGTTGAGCGAGTTCGCGACGCGCGGGTGGCGCGGGCCGTAGTGGCGCTCGTCCAGGGTGATCGACTGCTGGTAGAGCGTTTCCGCCTCGCCGATCCGGCCCTGGTAGTCGTGGATGACGGCCAGGTTGTTCAATCCCGTGGCGTACATGGGGTGGGCCTCGCCCAGCGTCTTCTTCCAGATCGCGAGCGCCCGCCGGAACAGCGTCTCGGCTTCGTCGAGCCGCTGCTGATCGAGGCAAGTCTCGGCTAGGCTGTTGAGGATGTCGGCGGCGCCCGGCTGATCTGCACCGCGCGCCTGTTCCTCGATGGACAGCGCGCGGCGATGCAAGGACTCCGCCTCCTCGAAGCAACCCCGCTCCCGCTGCAGCGAGGCCAGCGACCGGATTGCGCCGGCCACGTAGGGATGGTCGACCGCTAGCTTCAGCTCCACGAGCTCCACCGCACGCCGGCACAGCGGCTCCGCCTCGTCGAAGCGGCCCAGCTTGCGATACAGCGTTCCGAGGTTGCTGAGCGAGGACGCCAGGTCTGCAGCGTGGTCCCCCGGCAGACGCTCGCGCACGCCCAAGGCATGTCGGTAGACGGGCTCGGCGTCGGCGTAGCGGGCCTCGTCCACGTACTGTTCCCCCAGTTCGTCGAGGGCCCTCGCGACCTCTTCGCTGCGCGGCCCGAACGCCTGCTCCGCCAGTGCGACGACCTGCTCCTGCAGCGGGATCAGCACACGGCTGCGCTCGGCCTCGACGAAGACCGTTCGGGCGCGGGCGAACCACTCGATGAAGTCGCCGGGCTCCAGCACCTGCCCGCCGTGGTGGAAGGCCTCGCGCAGCGCCCGATCGTGGGCGTCGGCGACGGACCGGACCTCGAAACTCGCCAGCAGGCTCTGGTAGTGATCGAAGAGGAAGCGATGCACGCGTGCGATCTGCCCGGGGTCACCGTGGTCCTGCAAGCCTTCGCACATCAGGGCGTGCATCGACCAGCAGGGCTCGTCACCGGAACCCTCCGGCGACGCTTCCTCGACGAACGAGAACCGATTGAGGTCCGCGAGCGCCGATGGCGGATAGCCCGTCCGGAACTCCGCCACCAGTCGCTCGAACATCGGCCGGTCCCAGACCCGGGCGACAGCCAGCACGTTGAGCGTCTCCCGCTCGTCGCGGTCCAGGTACCTCAGGAAGCGGTCCAGCACCTCGCGCGGTGTGCCGGCGAAGTCCTCCGGCATTGCGGCCCGGCCCTGGTCCCTGATTCGCGAGTAGGTGTCCACGGCGAGGTCCAGATGGAACGGCACGCCCTGCGCGCCTTTCACGATGGTGTCCTGGATCGCCTCGGCATCCACCCCGGCTGTCTGCAGAAGTCGCCGGGCATCCTCGTCCGCCAGCGCGCCGATCTGGTGTTGGGCCAGGGCCTCGTCCCAGTCCTTGTCGAGTTCGCTCCATGCCAGCTTCTCGCGGCCGCCGATCACCCACAGCACCCCGGGCAATTGCAGCACCCACTCGCGGATCCACTCGTCGACGGAGAAGCGCAGGTGCTCGGCCCGGCGCGCCTGCCAGAGCGCCTCGTAGCTGTCCAGGAAGAGGACGACCTTGCGGTCCGTGCCCTCGAGCGACTGGCGCAGGTCGAGCGCCCAGAACATCGACAGGCGCTCCAGCATCTGCTGCGGCTCGAGCTCGGCAAAGGCGCGCAGATCGTCCCCTCGGCGCCGCCACCAGTCCAGGGCCATCCCGCCGATGCCGGCGACCGCCTTCGGGATCTTGGTCAGCAGGCCCAGGCCCGGAACGTCCTCGACGGCGAGCAGGATGTCGAGCAGGATGTCGCCCTCTTCCAGACCCGGCAGGTCGGCCCGCGCCAAAGGCGTCTGCGGGTGGGTTTGCTCCCAGTAGAGGGCGTAGGCCAGATCGAAGCGCGCAAAGCCGAAGCCGTACTTGCGCTTCAACTCATTGCGCATCAGGAACAGTGCGCCCTCGGGCTCACGGTTAGACGGCGACTCGAAATCGATGGTGGCTGCGCAGGCATCGGGGATCTGGGCCAGCCGCGCACCCAGATGCCGCCGCAGCGCTGTCTTTCCGATGCCGCCGACACCGTAGTAGAAGAGCACCTTGTAGGCGCCGCCTTCGCCCGGCTCGAGCTCGGCGAGGGCTCGATCGAAGGCGGCGACGAAACCGACGCGATCGGTGAACGGCCGTTTCTTCTCGCGGCTACCGGGACGGTTGCGTGGGCCGAGGGGCATCTGCTGCGCTCCGTGACGATCCGCCGCATCCTCGCGGCAACCAGGAGCACGTAGACTATCTGGCGAACGGGACCCCGATCAAGTGCCCTCGTCAACACACGCCGAACTGGCCGTGCTCCTCCTGCGCGACGCTGCCGGATTCTTCCGCAACGTCGGCGAGCAGAACCCCGCGCTGAGGCTGCAGATGAACGACAACGCCGTCGTCTACGAACGGGTCGCCAGTCTGCTCGAGCACGATCCCACTGGCGCCATCGAACTGCTCGACACCGGCGAATAGCGCCGGTCAAGCTTCGTGCTTGAGGCGTGGATCGCTTCTCACGCTGCCGGGCGCCTCAGTGACTCGCACGCTAAGGACAACGTGACTTCGACGGTCTGCGACCGCTGCGAAACCTATTGGCGCGGCCTGCTCTGAGCCGTGCGCGGCGCACGCTGACAACGGTCAGCGCGAGCGTGGACTGGCGCCACTCGAGCCGGGAGCCCGGCCGCCGGGCGCACAGGCTGTCGAAGTCGAGGTCATCAGCGTCACCATCTCCTTGGCTACCAGAGCGGCCGAAGGCAGGAACATGGTCGAGACAAGACGGGCATCGACGACGACGCTCTCCTTGTCGGGCAAGGTCTCCTTGTTGAGCGCGATGGCGCCGTTGTCGCGCAGCCGCTGCTCGACGAGGAAGGGCAGCAAGCTTCCTTCCTTGGCCCAGGGCTTGGTTCGTTCGGTGGAGTCTGGAAATCCGGCCACACGCTTGCCACGTACCATCGGACTGCCATCGGACAGCTTGACGTCGGCCCAGGCGGCCGGACCGTGCCCGGAGCCGCCGACGACGCCACCGGCTTCATAGATGGCCGCCACGATGCGCTGCAGGGCCCGGTTCGGCGTCACGTCGAACATCGGGCCGTAGCCGCCGCCCACATAGACTGCTCGGTAGCGGCCTGGATCGACCTGCTCGGGGGCGAGCGTGCGCGCCGTCCGCTCGAGGAAGCCCTGGTAGCGGATGGCGTACATGCTGATCCCGACCGGGTCCATCATGAACTCGACCGGCCCGCCGCGCGGCGAAACGAAATCGACGTCGAATCCATGCATCAGAAAGACATGGAACGGCGGCGCGACCTCCCACAGGTTGTTGCGGGCGTCGTGGCGGTCCGGATCGCCCATGTCCCTGACGTTCGACACCAGGATCAAGACCTTGCCACACGGAGCGTCGACGGCCTTGGCCGCGCCCAAGCTCGCCGTGAGGGCCACGGCGCACAGCACATTCCGCGCGGTCGACGGCAGATTGCGGGGACATCGAAGAAGCATGGAAGTCCTCCTCAGTGGGGTTCGAGCGCCCGCAGGCAGACCAGGCGACAGGCGCAAGCGAGATGCTGCGTCCGGTCGCGCCCATTGTGACGGACGGTCCGCGCCACCCCCGGGATACGGTGCCTCCGGACGAACCGCGGCCTTGACGCGACAGTGCGCCGTACTGGCATTGATCCTGCGTGACCTCGACGATGGACGTCAATCGAGGAAGCGCCCCACACCGGTTCGCAGAAGCCGGCAAGGCCGTCAGCTTCAGGCTGACGCGCTGCAAGATGGCGAACGTCGCCTGTGAGCCTGTGAGTCAGTTTGTTGAGTTCGCCGAGCGCGAAAGCAGTCGATCCCGCGGTACTGGCCAGCCTGGAACCTTCGACCGTTCGCTTTGGGAGTTCAGCGGCCACCTAGAGCTGGCGCCCTCGAGCGACCGGTCCCAGATGCTGCCGACATTCGGCCGGCGCGGGCGAGCGGCTCTGATCAGTCTGGAGCACACTTCAGGCCGATGGCTTTCCCTGGCTTTCCGGAAAGCGCGCCTTGTTCACACCTCGAAACATCAACCACGCCATCAGGACACCCTCTCCCAGGAGGGCCGTGGTGATGACGAGCGCGGATGCTGCGCCGGCATACGCTCCGTACGACCCCGCCAGAATCGTTCCGAAGCCGTCGGCCACGTAGGCCAGCCCTGCGGCACCGACAAGCCAGCCGATCGCCGTCGGCATGTACGGTGCGCGGGCGATCAGCCGGCCCAGAAGAAGCAGGTGCACGCCGAAGAAGATCAGCGTGACCGTGAAGCCGAGCCCGTGACTGGCCAGGAAGTGGTAGGCCAGCACCGATGAACCACCACCCAGCGCGGCGGTCCACGGCGGCGCCATCGCAAAGCCGAGTGCGCTCAGCAGCCCCAGCACGACGCCAATGTGGGCGATCGTGTAAGCGGCGCGGAACATCAGCGCCAGCACCGACAGGTGGGCACCGGCCGGCCACAACGTGACGAACAGCGCCCAGCCGACGACCAAGTCAGCGATCAGGACGACGACGAACGCCGCGACGCCGGCCCGGTAGGCGAACTCCGACGATGCGATGTTCGCCGCAGTGGCTGCTGCGTCGCCACGCACGCCAAGCGGTTCCAGCACGAAGAAGTTCGCGACGATCGCGAGGACGAAGATCGTCAGGTAGCCGAACCCTGCGATCCGGGCCGTCGCTTGCGCCTCGCGCGCGGTCATCGCCGTCATGTCTCGATCCTTTCCGGGGTCTTGGCGCGACTTTGGACGCCAGAGACGGAAGTGTCCAGCCCGACAACGCAGGCAGAGGCCGAGTCGCGATCGGCGGGGCCGCGTCGCGCGGACCGTCGGCTCGACGGTTCGATCAGCCGGGCCCGGCGGCCTCGCTCGGGCTCTCGTCCCGGCGCCTCTGCTGCAGCGCGCCACTGGCCGCCGTCTTGAGCAGGCCCTGAAAGGTCGGGCACTGCGCGTGGCTGGGCGCCGGGCAGGCGGCGGCGTGACGCAGGCCCCGGCTCATCGCGCGCAACTGCCGGACCTTGGCGTCGATCTGGTCCGCCTTCGCCGCGAGCAGCCGACGATCGATGTCGGCGCCGCCGTCCGGCGAAAGCATCGACTGGATCTCGTCCAGCGACAGGCCGGCCGCTTGCCCGAGGGCGATCAGCGCGAGCTGGTCCAGCACGACGTGCGCGAACCGCCGGCGGGCGCCGGCCGGGCCCACCGACCGAATTAGCCCGCGTTTCTCGTAGTAGCGCAGCGCCGAGGCCGCGATGCCCGTGCGACGGGCCACTTCTGAGATGTCCATGATGTACGAAGGCACTTGACTTGAAGTTGACTTCAACTTTTATCGTGCCGGCCATCGGTTCGATCGTCAAGACGGGAGGCGCGCAAATGGAAGCACTGCACTTGTTAACCCGCACCATCGCCGTCGGCATCGGCGCGACGGTCGTGATGGATCTCTGGCTGCTCGCGCTGAAGCGCGCAGGCGTCCCGACACTCGACTTCGCCATGCTGGGGCGCTGGACCGGCCATCTCTTCCATGGCCGAGTCGCGCACGATGCCATTCGGCGCGCCGCACCGATCCCGGGCGAGCGCGCGCTTGGCTGGTTGATGCACTACGTCGTCGGCATCACCTTTGCCGCGGCGCTGGTCGGGTGGCAGGGCGCCGACTGGCTGCACCGTCCGGTGCTGGCACCCGCGTTCCTCTGGGGCCTGGCCACGGTCGCCGCGCCGCTGTTTGTCATGCAGCCGGCCATGGGCGCCGGCATCGCGTCGTTCCGCACGCCGACGCCGCTGCAGAACGTGCTGCGCAGCCTGGCCAATCACGCCGTGTTCGGTCTTGGCCTCTACCTTGGCGCGGCCACCGTCGCCCGGGTTGCGGCCTGAAGGCGCGGTGCACCGGCTACCAACCGATCCCTCCAACCCCTCCCTCGAACGGACCACCAATGAAACAGCTTGCCGTCATCTATCACAGCGCCCACGGGCACACGGAACACATCGCCGGCCAGGTGGCCGAAGGCGCCCGCGGCGCCGGCGTCGCCGAGGTCGACCTGCTGAAAGCCGAGGACCTGACCCGCGACATCGACCGCCTGCTGCCGTACGACGGTCTGGTCTTCGGCTCGCCGACCTACCTCGGCGGCGTCAGCGGCCCGTTCAAGGGCTTCATGGACGCGACCGGCCGGCTCTGGCGCACCCAGCAGCTCAAAGGCAAGCTCGCCGCCGGCTTCACCGTGTCGTCGCTGCCGTCGGGCGACAAGCAGTCCACGCTGCTGTCGATGTTCGTCTTCGGCATGCAGCACGGCATGATCTGGGTCGGCAATCCCATCCTGCCCGAGCAGCACAGCGGCGTGCCCTACGACGAGGCCGCCAACCGCCTCGGCTCCTGGTCGGGGCTGATGGCCCAGGCCGGGCATGCCTCGCCGGCCGACTCGTTCGTGCCGGGCGACGTGAAGACGGCCCGCATGTTCGGCCGCCACTTCGCGGAGAGCCTGAATCGCCTGCTGGTTCCTGCTTGACCACGCCCTTCCCAGGAGGTCTTCATGTTTCCCAAGAAGTTCGCCCCCGCGCTGTTCGGCCTGATCCTGTCGGGTCTGATGTCGCTGCTCGTCTCGGGCATCTCGACCTACCGGGCCGCCGGCCTCCACGACGGCTACGTCGGCCTGTGGACCGGCGCCTGGCTGACCGCATGGCTCGTGGCCTTCCCGGTGGTGCTGATCGTCGCGCCCCTGGCGCGCAAGGCCGTCTCGGCGCTCGTCGAGGAGCGGCCGTGACGCCGAACGGCATGCGTCGGGCATCGAGCGACCGGCTGCCGGGCGCGCGGTTCTTCACGCGGCCGTAGACTCACGGACTTCATCGGGGCCCCGCCGGCATGCCGGCATCGCTCGGAAACGAGGTCGAACCATGAGCCGTATCCGCCGAATCCTTGTCGTGGCCGCCATCGTCGCGGCGGTCGGTCACGCCGCGGCGCAGACGCCGCCGCGCGCCTTCCCGGTCGGCGTCCAGGTCACGGGCGTGGCCGACGCCGACGGGAAGACCTTCCCCGTCGGCGTCTGGTATCCGGCGGATGCGGCATCGACACCGCCGCCGGGCACCGGCGCCGGCAACCTGGGGGGTGTCCAGAACGCGCCCATCGCGGGCCGCGGACTGCCGCTGGTCGTGATCTCGCACGGCAACGGCGGAGGCATGATGGGTCATATCGACCTGGTGCTGGCGCTCGCGAGCGCGGGCTACGTCGTCGCCGCGCCGAACCACCCGGGCGACAACTTCCAGGACCCCAGCGCCTCGGGCTCGGCCACGCTGTACAGCGGCCGCAATCGCCAGCTTCGCCTGACGGTCGAGCACCTGCTCGCGACGTGGAAGGGGCGCGAGGCCATCGACGCCGACAGGGTCGGTGCCTTCGGCTTCTCGGCCGGCGGCTTCACGGTCCTGACCGCCGTCGGTGCACAGCCGGACATGCAGCTCATCCCGAAGCAGTGCGCGACGGCGCCGGAGTTCATCTGCGAGGTGCTGCGACACCACAGGTCCCCGCTCGTCAGCGCGGACGCGCCCGTCGGCGAACCGATGCAGTCCAGCCGCCAGATCAAGGCGGCCGTCGTCGCCGGGCCCGGACTGGGCTTCACGATGACGCCGGCAGCAATGGCCGGTGTGAAGGTGCCGGTGCAGATGTGGAGCGGCGAGAAGGACGTGTTCGTTCCCTACGCCTCGAACGCGAGGGTCATCGTCGACTCGCTGGAGAGAAACGGACGGAAGGCCGAGTTCCATTCGGTCCCGAACGCGGCACACCTGTCCTTCCTTGCGCCTTGCGGACCGGTGCGGACCGCAGAGCACTGCAAGGACCCCGAGGGCTTCGACCGGGACGCCTTCCACGCCGCGATGAACAGGGAAGTCCTGCAGTTCTTCGATCGCCATCTGAAGCGCTGAGACTCGACCGGCCGCGGTGCCCGGCGCTCTCGCGACACCGGCGGTCCCCGCCTTGCGCAGGGGCATGCTCGATGCCGGGGCCGCGCAGGATGTGCTCGTCGAACGCCGTGCCGCCGTTCCTGCCGATCACGCGGACCGCGGCGACCGAGGCATCGACCCCGGATCGTGCGGGCACCCATCCACCCGCGTCAGCCCTGCAGGGCCCGCCACACCCGCTCCGCGGTCACCGGCATCTGCAGCCCCTCGGCCGACTTGCCGGCCGACGCCAGCGCATCGACCACCGCATTCACCGCCGCCGGCGTCGCGCCGATCGTGCCGAGTTCGCCGACGCCCTTCGCGCCCAGCTGGTTCGTCGTGCACGGCACCGACTGGTCGAAGCGCGTGACGAAGCCGCGGAACCCGTCCACCCGCGGCAGGGCGTAGTCCATGTAGCTCGCCGACAGCAGCTGGCCGGTGTCGTCGTCGTAGGCGACCCGCTCGCACAGCGCCTGGCCCAGGCCCTGCACCGCGCCGCCCTCGACCTGGCCGGTGACGATCTGCGGGCTGACGATGCGGCCGATGTCGTTGACGGAGGCATACGCCACCACCTCGACCTCGCCGGTGGCCGGGTCCACCTCCACCTCGCAGACATGGCAGCCGTTGGGCCAGCTGGGCGCGTCCGCGCTCGCGCTGTCCTCGACCGTGAAGCGGCCGCCGTCCTGCTTCGAGGCCAGCTCGAACAGGTCGATGCCGAGGTCGGTGCCGGCGACCGAGAACCGGCCGGTGCGGTACTCGATGTCGGCCACCGGGGCTTCCAGCGCCTTCGCGGCGAGCTGCTTGCCTTCGTCCACGCTGCGCCTCGAGGCCACCTGCACCGCCGCGCCGCCGGTGAACAGCGAGCGCGACGCCGCGCTGCCGAAGCCGTTGGCGCGATCGGTGTCGCCCTGCCGCACGCGGATGCGCTCGATCGGCACGCCGAACACGTCCACCGCCAGCTGCGCGTAGCTGGTCGCGATGCCCTGGCCCATCGCCATCGTCGCCGAGGTCAGCTCGATGAAGCCGTCGGCGGTGACGTCCACCGCCACCGTCTCCTTCAGCGTGCTGCCGCCGGTCCATTCGAGGAAGGTCGCGATGCCGCGGCCGCGCAGCCTGCCCTTCGCCACGGATGCTTCGCGCCGCGCGGCGAAGCCGTTCCAGTCGGCCAGCTGCAGGCCCTGGTCGAGGATCTGCTCGAAATGGCCGACGTCGTAGGTCTGCCCCATCGCGTTGCGGTAGGGCATCTGCTCGGGGCGGATCAGGTTGCGCCGGCGCAGCTCGGCCGGGTCCATCTTCAGCGCACGCGCGGCGGCGTCCATCAGCCGCTCGGTCATGTAGATCGCCTCGGGGCGGCCGGCACCGCGGTAGGCGCCGGTGGGCGCGCAGTTGGTCAGCACCGCGGTGATCCGCAGGTCGATCAGCGGGATGTCATAGACGCTGGTCGTGACCCAGGGCCCGATCATCAGCGGGATCGCGACCGAGGTCGCCGACGGGTAGGCGCCGACGTTGGCCAGCGAACGCGCGCGCAAGGCCAGCACACGGCCGTCGGCATCCAGCGCGAGTTCGGCGTGGGTAGTCAGGTCGCGGCCGTGCACCGCGGAGACGAAGTCCTCCAGCCGCTCGGCCTGCCACTTCACCGGCTGGCCGAGCTGCATCGCGGCGTAGGCCACCGCGATGTCCTCCGGGTAGATGCCGGTCTTCATGCCGAAGCCGCCGCCGACGTCGCCGACGAGCACGCGCACCGTCTCGGTCTTCAGCCCCGGGATCGCGCCGACCAGGCTGGCGCGCACGCCGGTCGGCATCTGGCTCGACAGACGTACCGTCAAGCGGCCGTCGGCGAACGATGCCAGCACCGAGCGCGGCTCCAGCGTGCTCGGCGCCAGGCGCTGGTTGATCAGGTCGAGCGACACCCGATGTGCGGCGCGCTCGAAGGCCGCGGCCACCGCGGCCGCATCGCCATGCCGGGCCTCGGCGCAGACGTTGTCGGGCGCCGCGTCGCACAGCACCGGCGCGCCGGCGGCCAATGCGCGCCGCGGGTCGGTGACGGCGGGTCGCTCGTCGATGTCGGCCCAGATCTCGGCGGCCGCGGCGCGCGCGGCCTCGCGGCTGTGGGCCACCACGATCGCCAGCGGCTCGCCGACGAAGCGG
>CALJUI010000453.1 GCA_937975735.1 uncultured Rubrivivax sp. | reverse complement strand
TCTACAGGGACTTCCCCTCGCGTCAACGAGTCTGAGTGATCGCATTGCCTTTCTGATCTTTCCTACCGGCGCGCGATGAAGCTGCATCGCCACAGAGAACAGACTGCACATCTACAGGCGGCCTTGTTGCGCTCGTGGTCGGCGCGGGCCCAGATACCAACCGCTCGGCGGGGCTCCATTCGTTCACCGTCTGCGCCTGGTGGCGCGACACAGGGTTAGTCGAGCTTGCCCGCCGCCGGTCTGACCTGTGGATGCATCTACGTGCGCACGCCCTCGGGAAGATCGATGGGTGATCGGTGCGTTGGGTCAGGCCGCCGTGGCCGGCACGGCCATCGCGGAACCGTCGGTCTTGACCGAGACGTGATCGGCGTTGAAGCGCCGGCCCTTGGCCAGCACCGCCCACAGGATCCGGGCGTTCTTGTTGGCCATCGCCACCACGGCCTTCTGCCAGCCGATGCGGGCGGTCAACTGCACCAGCCACTGCGAGATGCGGTCGCGCCGCTTGTGCGCCGTCATCACCGCCGACTTGGCACCCTGGATCAGCAGCGTGCGCAGGTAGTCGTCGCCGCGCTTGGTGATGCGTCCCAGGGTGGCCTTGCCGCCGCTGGAGTTCTGGCTCGGCACCAGGCCCAGCCATGCGCCGAGCTGCGCGCCGGTGCGGAACTGACGGAAGTCGCCGACGCTGGCGGCCAGGGCCGAGGCGGTGACGGGACCGATGCCCATGAGCCGTGCCGCGGTGCGAGCCTGCTCGTCGGTCTTGACGTGCGCGGCGATGCGCTCGTCGCACCAGGCCAGGTGGCCTTCGAGCTCGATCCACTGCAACTGCGCGCGCTGCAGCGCCACCCG
Organism: uncultured Rubrivivax sp.; assembly: GCA_937975735.1. GTDB lineage: Bacteria > Pseudomonadota > Gammaproteobacteria > Burkholderiales > Burkholderiaceae_C > Rubrivivax. Next base: position 7,668 of record CALJUI010000453.1, on the reverse strand, counting down.
TGCCAGATGCGGCATCTCGTTGCCGGCGTCCTCGATGACGTCGGGCAGCTGCCGGCGCAGGGCGTCGGGGCTCTGCGGGAAGACCAGGCCGAACTCGGCCAGCAAGCCGCGGATGCGGTTGATGCAGGCCGTGCGCTCCTCCTTGAAGCCCTCGCGCAGACGGTGCACCGCCAGCACGGCCTGCTGCTGGGTGGTCTTGATCGGCACGAAGCGCATGTGAGGACGACCGGCAGCCTCGCACACCGCAGCCGCATCGTTGGCGTCGTTCTTGCCGCGCCGGCCTTCCATGCGGTACGGGCCGACGAAGTGGCCGGCCACGAGCCTGGGCTGCAGACCCATCGACAGCAGTCGGCGCGCCCAGTGGTGCGCGCCGGCGCAGGTCTCCATCGCCACCACGCAGCCCGGCGGCAGCTGTGCGCACCACGCCAGGAACTTCTCGCGCGCCAACGACCGTGCGCTCACCACGCGGCCGGCCGCGTCCACCGCATGCACCTGGATCACGCGTTTGGCCAGGTCGACACCTACTCGGACGATCGGCGTTGCAGTAACCTTGTCCATGGACTTCCCCTTTCCATCAGATTGAACTTCCGCGAGTCAATCTTGGTACCTCGATACCGTCATAGGACTGGGGAAGTCCCTTCGTATTCGCTCAAGCGGAGCGCCAACGGCTTGGACCCTCCGGGCTTGTGTGGCTATCCTGCGCCCTGCGGGCCCAAGCCGTTGGCGCCCGCTTAGCCACACAAGACGCCACAGGAAACATCCGTGCTCGACTGGCAGGTGACTTCGAGTCCCGACGCTTCGGACGTGGCAACGGTCAATGAGGGCGTGCTCGGCTTTGGCCGCTCCCTTGCGGTTGGGGGCAATCCCGTCCCGCTCGCTTGCTTCGTGCGAGACGGTGGTGCCTTGGTGGCGGGCGGCGTAGGGCGCACGGAGTTCCACAGGCTGTTCGTCACCAGTCTCTGGGTCGCGGAAGACCGCAGGTGTCGCGGTCTGGGCGCGCAACTTCTCGCTCGCATGGAACTCGAAGCAAGCCGCCGGGGCGCGACAAGTTCAATGATCGAGACGTTGAACGACAGAGTGGCGCACTTGTACGAGAGGCGGGGCTACAAGCCGCTCGCTGTCGTGCCCTCCTATGTTGGCGAGTTCACGCGCCACATCATGCTGAAGGAATACCTTGCTGGGGCCGGTGGTGGTGGCGCCTGACCCTTCGCTCAGGCGGAGCGCCAACGGCTTGGGCCTTTCGGGCGCTTCTGGGTATGCTGCGTCCTATGGGCCCAGGCCGTTGGTGCCCGCCTAACTCTCACCTTGGGCCGTGGTGTCGTGGCAAATCCGCTACCAACTTCGCCTGATCGGAGGGCCGACGCCAGGCGCCCGTTCCGTACGGCGGCAACATTGGAACTGGCCGACAACACGGTTGTCAGCGCTCGCACGCTTGACATCAGCGCTGCCGGCGCGGCAGTCGTTTGCGACTTGAACGTCAAGGTCGGAGCCACCGTCAAGTTGAGAGCGCGAATCCCCGCGAGACCATCCGGAAGCTTGCCGTTTCTGGCCAAGGCATCGGTCGTGAACTGCACGCTGGCCGCCAGCGAAGGTGGCTTCCGCCTGGGTCTGGAGTTCCAAGCGCTCGACGCTGACGCGCAGGCGTCCCTCAAGGGGATCTTTCCGTAGCGCCGCAGCTGGCTCCGAAGTGCAGGCTATCCCTTCGCTCATGGTGACCGTCCGCGGCTTGGGTCGTCCGGGCACAAGTGGTCATCCCGAGCCTTGCGGGCCCAGGCCGTTGGCGCCCGCCTAGCTCGAACGGCGGGCCGCACGGGAAACACCGGAGTGCTTCGCCAAGCCCGTCGAGAGGACATCGCGGCCATGCACGCCGTTCGGTTGGCGGTGAAGGAGAACGCCCTGCGTTCCGCGGCGGTCACCGAAGCGAGCTACGTGCCCGCCATCGAGGAGACGGGCCGAGGCTGGGTGGTCGAAGTCGAAGGCGTGGTCGTCGGGTTCGCCGTCGGAAACCGTGTCACGGGCAACGTGTGGGCGTTGTTCGTTCACCCGGAGCACGAGAGCAAGGGCTACGGCCGGCAGCTGCACGGTGCGATGCTGTCCTGGTTGTTCGCCCAAGGGGTCGAGCGCGCCTGGCTGAGTACCGAACCGGGAACTCGGGCGCAGCGCTTCTACGAGACCGCGGGCTGGCAGTACCAGGGTGTTCTACCGAGCGGGGAGGTTCCCTCTCGGCACCCGTCGGTGGGCGCGCGCTGACCCTTCGCCCAAGCGGAGCGCCGGCGGCCCGGGCCCGCAGGGCGCTTCTCGGTATGCTGCGCCCTGCGGGCCCAAGCCGTTGGCGCCCGCTTCGATCGGACGACTGGCCGCACAGGACGTCCGCCAGCGCTTCTTCCTTTCCTCGGAGTCTTCATGCCAGGTCCCGCGCGCGCCGGTGCAGTCGTCTACGCCAAGGACCTGCATGCCGTGGCGCGGTTCTACCGCGAGCTCCTGCGAGCACGGACGCTGCACGAGGACTCCGATCACGTGGTTCTGCAGTCCCCGGACATCCAACTCGTCGTGCATGCCATCCCGGCGCCCATCGCCCAGTCGATCATCATCAAGTCCCCGCCCGAGCCCCGCGAGGAGCAGGCCGTCAAGCTCTTCTTCACCGTGCCGAGTCTGGCCTGGGCCAGGTCCACGGCGCGCGCCGCGGGCGGCGAGGTCGATGGCCGCGTCTGGGAGGGCCCAGGGTTCTTGGCCTGCAACGGCACCGACCCCGAGGGCAACGTCGTTCAGGTCCGCGAGGCCCGGCGTGCGGCCTAGCCGTTCGTTCAGGCGCCGACGCCCCGCCGCAGGCCGACCTGGCCGCGAAGGTGAAGTCCTGGAATCGCGCGGCGACGCGTTCATTCGGTGTCTTTGTCGGTGGTGTGGTGCGGGCCGGTTCGTTTCGTCGCTGATTGTCGGAAGGAGGACGTCGCATGCTGGAGTTGAGACCCCGTTGTGAGCACTGCAACACCCCGCTGCCGCCGAACGCCGTGAACGCTCGCATCTGCAGCTACGAGTGCACGTTCTGCTCGAGTTGCGCCGAGGAACTGCTTTCGAACGTGTGCCCGAACTGCGGTGGGGGCTTCGTTCCCCGTCCCATTCGGCCGGCTCGAAACTGGAAGGGGAACAACTACCTCGGCGCCGATCCGGCTTCCTCGACGGTCAAGCACCGACCCGTCGACATCGCATCGCACGCGCAGTTGGTCGACCTGCTGAAGCGCGTGCCGCCAGAGGCCCGGTAGACGTCGTCGTTCGGGGTGCGGCTCAGCGCCTTGCGTCACCGAACCCGAAGCGGGCCACAAGCCGCCGATGCCCGCGTGGCCTACGCGCTAAGCTGCGACCTGCAGGGGCCCGCCGACCGAACGCTCGTCGATCGCTTCGCCGGCCTCGCTCCGTGGCCGGCACGGGCTTGGGCCCGGGGCGACCGGCTCACGGGGGGCGCCAGTTCGATACCGCGATGAAGAACTCCTTGCTGAACCGCTTGCTCGGCTTCGTATTGCTCGTGGCCAGCGCCGGCCTGGTCCTCGGGGCGCTGTACGCGTTCAGGCGCAACTGCGAAGGCTTCGGGTGTCCGAACGCGGGTCTTCTTTGGGGGTCCTGGGCAGCCGTCTACGCGGTCGTCGGTGCCTCCGGTGCGAGCCTTCGACGCCGGTTGCTTCCCGGCACGCCATCGCGGCGAGCCGTCACGTTCTCATTGGGCGTGCTCGCGGCGCTTGGCGTCGTCCTCGTCGGCTACTGGGCGGTCGCACGGATCGCCGCCTGACCTGTGATCGCTCGGATCGCCCGTGGCCTGGGCCCGGCGGGAGCCCGTGGTTATCCTGCGCGCTGCGGGCCCGAGCCGCTGCCGGCCCGCCGGGACCGAACCGCGCCGATTCGAGGGATCGGTGCCACGCAACCTGGAGGAACGCGAAAGATGACGATGGTCGCGAAGGGGACCTTCACCGTCGAGATGAAGCCCCAAGCCGAGCCGAGTGCCGCCGAAGGGGTGAGCCTCGGCCGCATGTCGTTGGACAAGCGGTTCGAAGGCGACCTCGTCGCCGTCGGGAAGGGCGAGATGCTCACCGCCATGACCCCCGTGAAGGGCTCGGCGGGCTACGTGGCCATCGAGCGCGTCACGGGCACCTTGCAGGGGCGAAGCGGCAGCTTCGTGTTCCAGCACAGCGGCACGATGGACAAGTCGGGCCAGCGCCTGTCCATCACCGTCGTGCCCGACTCGGGCACCGGAGCCCTGGCGGGCATCTCCGGCGGTTTGAGGATCTCCATCGCCGACGGCAAGCACTCCTACGAGTTCGACTACTCGCTGCCGTAGTGCGCAGTCCCGCCATGCCGCCGGCCCGGCGCTCGCTTCCCGGTATGCTGCGCCCAGCGGGCCCGAGCGGTTGGCGCCCGCCCGGCTCGGACTCGGGCCGCAGGGGCAGGCTTCAGTGGCGATTCGCATGCAAGTCGATGATCTGTCGTCGCCGGAGGCGCAGGCGCTCGTGGCCGAGCATCTGGCCGGCATGCACGGCAACTCGCCGCCCGGGCACGTGAACGCCCTCGCCGTCGAGGCATTGCGCCGTCCGGGCATCACGTTCTGGACCGCGTGGCAGGGCGAGAAGCTCTGCGGTTGCGGCGCCCTGAAGGAACTGAGCGGCAGCGCCGGTGAGATCAAGTCGATGCGCACGCGCAGCGTCTACGCGCGGCAAGGCGTCGGTCAGGCGGTGCTCCGCGAGATCATGGACACGGCCCGGGCGCGAGGCTACCGCCACCTGTACCTCGAGACCGGCACGGGAGGGCCGTTCGAGGCAGCGCATGCACTCTACGTGAAGAACGGGTTCGACTGGTGCGGTCCCTTCGGCGACTACCGGGCCACCGAGTTCAACGTGTTCATGGTCAAGGCGCTGTGAACGATCGTCGTGTCCTCGGCGCGCTGCGGATGGGGCCGGGCGCCACGCCGCCGCGCGCGGTTCGTCTCGATCGCTAGGCGCCACGAGAGCCACCGATGCAGAACACCGTGCGCCTTGCAACGCGGGAGGACGCCACTGAACTCGCGCTTCTGCGCTGGGAATCCCGGAGCGATGCCGAACGCGGTCTCGAGGACCAGGCGCGATTCCTCGGTCGGTTCCACGACTGGTATCAGCGCACTCACGGCTCGCCGGGCTGGTGCACGGCGGTGGCGCAAACGCATGCCGGCGTGTGCGGCTGCATGTACCTTCAAGTCGTGCCGACGGTGCCCGTCCCGGGGATGGAGGCGCGAGCGTGGGGCTACATCACTCACGCGTTCGTCCGCGATCGGCAGCGACGCGCAGGCCTGGGAACGGCCATGCTGGCGCTTCTGGTCGCCCAGGGCCGACTTGCCGGGCTCACCGAACTCCACGTCTGGCCAAGCCACGACGCGATCTCGCTGTACGTCCGGGCGGGCTTCATGTCGCCGGAGGCCCAACGCGCCTTCGATCCGGACGAAGAGCCGTCGTACGTTCTTCCGTTGACCGGCGGTGGCATGTGAGGCCCGACCCCTTTCTCGAACGGTTCGCCGAGGGCCCGGGCATGGGCTCGGGTGGCTACGCCACGCCCGGCGGCGCATAGCCTTCGGCGCCCCCTGGCCCGAGTGACTGGCCGGATGCCCTCCGACATGCCTTCGACGCAGCGCCCGCGGCCGTCGAGGTCCGTGGCCTTCCTGTCGCTCTGTCTTCCCGGCGTGCTGGCGCTGCCGATCGGCACCGCGATGGCACTGGACTGGGAAACGCCGCTGCTGATGCTGTTCCTCGTGGGCGCTGCCTATCCCGCGCTCGCCATGGCCGCCGTCGTCACGCTGATGGCGCTGTACGAAGCGGGCCGGAACAGGGCGCTCGGCGTTCGGCAGGTGTTGCCAGCGGCCATCGCCGCGGTCTGGATCGCCATGTTCGCGGCGATGCTCTTCGTCGCGGACAACCCGAAGACACCGGTCTTCGCCGCCGCTTCGATCGTGGCCGGCGCGTTGATCTGCGGATTCGTCGTCGCCGGGCACCTGGGGAACGGTGTCGCCGTCGCGCTGCTGGGGTCGTTCGTTCTGCCGGTGCTCTTGCACGGGTCCGTCTCGTCGGCGAACTCCACAAGGCAAGCGGAGCTGCGGCTCGGGATGCTGGAGAAGCGCCTCGACGAGGTGACGGGCACGCTCGAATGGGAAACGCAAGGTCCCTCCCTGATGGCGGAGAGGCGAGCCGTCGAGAGAGCGAGATCCGCGAGATCGACGTCCGTCGCGGGCAGGCCATGACGCGGATAGCCGCGGTCGCCGGCCTGTTGGCCCTGGTCGCTGCGCTGCTCACGGCGAAGCGATCACGCCTCCTCGCCCTGGGGCTGGCAGGATCAGGGGTCTGGTGCCTGCTGCTGAGCATCGGTTTCGGCGTCACCGGTCCGTGAGTCGCGCGGGGCCCAGCGGCCCGGGGCCTAGGGCGGCTTCGCCAGGCCGGTCAGGCTCGACGAACCGGCTGCCCACGAAGGCCGGTCCGCAGCGACTCGAGGACGCGCTGGCCGGCGTGGCGCAGGCGCAGGCCAGGCTGCGAGGCACGCATCTGCGGGCGCATCTCGAGCAGGCCCGCAACCCGGCACCGGAGCAAGTCGCCAGGTACGCCAGGTTGGGCGGCAGCGCGACCTGACGCGCGTCCCCTCGACCGAGCCGGGCCGGCTTGCCGGGCGCGCCGTCGTGGACCATCATTGCCTGGCCCGGCGCCCCGTCCGTCCGCTCTGGCAGCGCCGGCGCGAGTGCCGGGCGGCGCCGGGCATGATGTCGTGTCGACGGTCGCCGCACGCGTCGAGGAGGCCGAGTGAAGTTCGCCACGGTGCGCAAGTACGCCCTGTCTCTGGCCGAGGTCACGGAGGAGCCGCACCACCATTTCGGCTCCTTCCGCGTGCGCGGCAGGATCTTCGTCACGGTCCCGCCCGAGCAGGAGCATCTGCACGTCTTCGTGTCGGAGGAGCAACGCGAACTGGCGCTGGCGCTGCATCCCGAGTTCACCGAAAAGCTGCTCTGGGGCGGCAAGGTGGTCGGGGTCCGGGTGACGCTGGCGAACGCCCGGGCCGAGGCCGTCAAGGCACTGGTTCGGCAAGCCTGGGAGCACAAGTCGCCCAAGCGCCGTCAGGCCAGCGGACGGGTGGCAGGTTGAAGGGCATGGGCCCAGGCCGTCGGCATCCGCCCGTCAGATGACCCCGGCCGTCGCCGTTCAGCTCGCGCAGGCCGAGGATGCCGCGCAGATCGCGACGATGTCGCGGCGATTGATCGAGCACGGGCTGCCGTGGACCTGGCTGCCGCAGCGGGTGAGGCGCGCGATCCTCGCGCCGAACACGAACGTCGCCGTCGTCCGGGAGGGGCCGGCGATCGCCGCCTTCGGGATCATGGAGTACCTGGAGGACGACGCCTATCTGGTGCTGCTCGCGGTCCGGCAAGGCAGACAGCGGCAGGGCATCGGCAGCGCGGTGCTGCGCTGGCTCGAGGGCTCGGCGGCCGCGGCGGGATCGAGTCGGATCCGCGTCGACGCTCGCCGGGACAACGACGCGGCCAGGACCTTCTACAACGAGCACGGCTACCACGAGGTCCGCATCAGCGCTCGCCGATACGGCGGTCGGGTCGATCAGGTGTGACTCGAGAAGTGGCTCCGCGCAGAGCTCCCCGGGTGATGCCCGGTGCTGCGCGCG
>CALJUI010000452.1 GCA_937975735.1 uncultured Rubrivivax sp. | reverse complement strand
CGGCGTCGTCGGCGAACAGCCGCGGCATCGACAGCATCGACGCCAGCAGCGCCGCGACCCAGACGACGCCCGGCGCGAGCCGGCGCAGCAGTTCGGTCTCCGGGCCGATGCCCAGCGGAAAGAGACTGACGACGATGACGAAGAAGATCGCCGCCGACAGCGTGTCGGACTTGCGGCGCAGCGCGAGCTTGAGGTCGCGCAGGAACAGCGCGCGCAGGGTCGACACGGTGCTCACAGCGCCACCGCCAGCTGGTCCGGCGCGGTGTCGACCGGCACCGCCTGGTGGCTGGTCAGCACGACGATGCCGCCGCCGGCGAGCCGGCCGCGGATCAAGCCGGCGAGCCAGTCGGTGGCGGCGGCGTCGAGCGCGTTGAACGGTTCGTCAAGCACCCACAGGTCGCGCGAGGCGGCCAGCACGAGGCGCGCCAGCGCGACGCGGCGGCGCTGGCCCTGCGACAGCACGCGCGCCGGCAGCCGCTCGCGGCCGCGAAGTCCCGCCTCGGCCAGCGCGGCCTTCGCCTGCGCGTCGTCGCATCGGTCACCGCCCAGCGCGCTCATCGCGCGCAGGTTCTCGATCGCCGTCAGGTCGTCCTTCAGTGCCGCGGCGTGGCCGAGGTAGGCGAGCCGGGCATGGAAGGCGTCGCGCTGTGCGCCGATCGGCCGGCCCTGCCAATGCACCTGGCCGGCGTTCGGCGTGCCCAGGCCGACGATCATGCGCAGCAAGGTGGTCTTGCCGGCGCCGTTGGCGCCGGTGACGCGCACGAGCTGGCCCGGACGGGCCGCGAAGGCCAGGCCGGTGAAGAGCACGCGGCGCCCGCGACGCGCCTCGAGATTCAGTCCTTCGAGCACCGCGGCGACTCTACATTAAGCTCGCGCCATGACCGCTGCCGCCGACACCCTGCTGGAGCTCCTGACCCGGGCCGACCCCGCCGCACCGGCGCTGTCCGCGCCCGGCCGACCGCCGCTGACCCACGCCGCGCTGCGCCGGCTCATCGACGCCACGATCGCCGCGCTGAACGCGCGCGGCATCGGCCGCAATGACCGCGTCGCGATCGTGCTGCCGAACGGCCCGGAGATGGCGAGCTGCTTCATCGCCTGCGCCGCCGGCGTCACGAGTGCGCCGCTGAACCCGGCCTACCGCGCCGACGAGTTCCAGTTCTACCTGTCGGACCTGGACGCGAAGGCGCTGATCGTCGAGACCGGCAGTGCGTCGCCGGCGGTCGAGGTCGCGCGCGGGCTCGGTGTCCAGGTCATCGAACTGCGGCCCGGGGAGGCGGCCGGGGATTTCACGCTGGCCCCCGGCGCCGACGCCCAGCCGTCCGCGGACGGCGGCGCGGCGCGGCCCGAGGACGTGTCGATGCTGCTGCACACCTCGGGCACCACGTCGCGGCCGAAGATCGTGCCGCTGTCGCAGGCCAACCTGGCGGCGTCGGCGCAGCACATCGCGGCCACGCTGGCCTTCGTGCCCGGCGACTGCGGGCTCAACATCATGCCGCTGTTCCACATCCACGGCCTGATCGCCGGCGTGCTGGCGCCGCTGGCGGCCGGCTCGCAGGTCTTCTGCACGCCGGGCTTCAACGCGCTGAAGTTCTTCGGCTGGATGGACGAGGCGAAGCCGACCTGGTACACGGCGGTGCCGACGATGCACCAGGCCATCGTGTCGCGCGCGGCGAAGAACGCCGAGGTGATCGCGCGCCATCCGCTGCGCTTCATGCGCTCGTCGAGTTCGTCGATGCCGCCGCAGGTGATCAAGGAGCTCGAGGCGGTCTTCGGCGCGCCGCTGATCGAGGCCTACGGCATGACCGAGGCGACGCACCAGATGGCGTCCAATCCCTTGCCGCCGCGCGCGCGCAAGCCGGGCACGGTGGGCATCGCCGCCGGCCCCGAGGTCGCGGTGATGGGCGAGGGCGGCCGGCTGCTGCCGCGCGGCGAGACCGGCGAGATCGTGATCCGCGGTCCGAACGTGACGCGGGGCTACCTGAACAACGACGCCGCGAATGCCGACGCCTTCACCGACGGCTGGTTCCGCACCGGCGACCAGGGCGTGATGGACGCCGACGGCTACCTCAGCATCACCGGACGGCTCAAGGAAATCATCAACCGCGGCGGCGAGAAGGTCAGCCCGCGCGAGGTCGACGAGCTGCTGATGGACCACCCGGCGGTGGCGCAGGTCGTGTGCTTCGGCATGCCGCATCCGAAGCTCGGCGAGGAGGTCGCCGCGGCGGTCGTGCTGCGCGAGGGCCAGGCCGTGACCGAGCGCGAACTGCAGCAGTTCGTCGCCGCGCGCGCAGCGGACTTCAAGGTGCCGAAGACCATCCTCTTCATGGACGAGATCCCGAAGGGCGCGACCGGCAAGCTCCAGCGCATCGGCCTGGCGGCCAAGCTGGGCCTGGCATGAAGTTCTGCATCGTCGGCGCCGGCGCGATCGGCGGCCTGCTCGGCACCAGGCTCGCGCTCGCCGGCGAGGACGTGACCTTCATCGCGCGGCGCGCGAATCTGGCGGCGATCAACGCGCACGGCTTCCGGCTGATCGGTGACGACGGCGCCGAGTCGGTCGCGACCACGGTGCGCGCGGTCGAGCAGATGGCCGACGCGGGCGAACCCGACGCGGTGCTGCTGACCGTCAAGGCGCACCAGGTGCGCGAGCTGCTGCCGGACCTGGCCACGCTGGTCGGCCCGCGCACGATGCTGGTGACGATGATCAACGGCGTGCCCTGGTGGTACTTCCAGCGCCTGGGCGGCGAGTTCGACGGCCGGGTGCTCGACAGCGTGGATCCCGGCGGCGAACTCGCCGCGGCGCTGCCGGCCGAGCGCCTGATCGGCAGCATCGTCTACCCGGCCGCCGAGCTGGTCGCGCCCGGCGTCGTGCGGCTGATCGAGGGCAACCGCTTCACGCTCGGCGAACTCGACGGCAGCCGCAGCGAACGCATCGAAGCGCTGTCGAAGGCGCTGATGGGTGCCGGCTTCAAGGCGCCGGTGGCCAAGGACATCCGCGCCGAGCTGTGGGTCAAGCTCTGGGGCAACCTGAGCTTCAACCCGATCAGCGCATTGACGCGCGCGACGCTGGCCGACATCTGCCGATTCGCGCCGACGCGCGAACTTGCCGCGCGCATGATGGCCGAGGCGCAGGCGGTGGCCGAGCGGCTCGGCGTGCGCTTCAAGATCAGCCTGGAACAGCGCCTGGCCGGGGCAGAGGCGGTCGGTGCGCACAAGACCTCGATGCTGCAGGACGTCGAGGCCGGCCGGCCGCTGGAGCTCGCCGCGCTGGTCGGCGCGGTGATCGAGCTCGGTCGCATCACCGGCACGCCGACGCCGACCATCGAGGCGGTGCATGCGCTGACCGCGTTGCTCGAACGCACGACCACCGGAAGACCCGCATGAGCCTGCCGCCGATCGAAGTGCAGCCGCGTGACCTGGAGCCCTACCGGCGCGGCAACACCGGCATCGACTGGGTGCACCGCTTCGAGTCGGGCCGTCCGGGCCCGCATGTGCTGGTCAACGCACTGACCCACGGCAACGAGTTTTGCGGCATGGTCGCCGCGACGCACCTGCTCGACGCCGGCGTGCGGCCGGCGGTCGGCACGCTGACGGTCAGCTTCGCCAACGTCGCGGCCTACCGCAGCTTCGACCCGGCGCGCCCGTTCGACAGCCGGCAGCTGGTGCACAACCTGAACCGCATCTGGTCGGCCGAGCAGCTCGACGGCGACGAGCGCAGCCCGGAGCTGGACCGCGCGCGCGAGCTGCGGCCGGTGGTCGCCGCCGCCGACCACATCCTCGATCTGCACTCGACCTCGCAGGAGGTGCAGCCCTTCTGGGTCTACCCGGCGCACCCGCGCAACGGCGACGCCGCGCTGGCGATCGGCCGGCCGGCGGTGCACCTGGTGATGCCGCGGGGCCTGGGCTCGGGCACGCCGCTGGTGCAGCACGGCGCGCATGGTCGCGCCGAGCACCACGGTGTCGCGCTGGTCGCCGAATGCGGCCAGCACTTCCGTGCCGCGACCAGCGCGCTGGCGATCGAGGTCACGCTGGACTTTCTTGCCCACTTCGGCTTGATCGCGCCGCGCGACCGCGAGCCGCCGCCGGCGGCGCGGCGCTTCGAACTGCTGCAGGCCAAGGTCGTGCGCGACCCGTCGTTCCGCTTCGTGCGGCCGCTGGTCGGCTTCGAGGTTTTCGCCCGCGATCAACTCATCGCCATCGACGGCACGGAAGAGATCCGCGCGCCCTGCGACGACTGCACCGTGCTGATGCCCACGCGCGAGCCGATCGTCGGCCGCGAAGGCGTCTACCTCGCGCGGCCGATGGACTGAGCCCGGACGACCGGGGCAGGGAATCCCCCGAGGAATGCGGTCGCCGCCCGGCTCGTAATCTCGTACGTGCCCTGTCCGCCAGCAAGAGGAGAACCACGATGTCCAGGACCCGAACCGCCCTGTCCGCCGCCGCCGCGCTGGCGTTGCTGACCGCCTGCGCCACCCCGCCGGGCACCGGCCCGATGGGCTTCTTCATCACCAGCGTGGGTTCCGGCAACGGCGCCGACCTGGGCGGCCTGGGCGGCGCCGACGCGCACTGCCAGAAGCTGGCCGCCGCGGCCGGTGCCGGCAGCCGGACCTGGCGCGCCTACCTCAGCGTGCCCGGGGCCTTCCCCGGTCCGAACAGGCCGGCCGTCGCGTCGATCCACGCACGCGACCGCATCGGCAACGGGCCCTGGTACAACGCCAAGGGCCAGTTGATCGCGCGCGACCTGACGCACCTGCACAACGGCAACCTGATCTCCAAGGACACCGCGCTCGACGAGCGCGGCAACGTCGTCAAGGGCCGCGGCGACCAGCCCAACGAGCACGACATCCTGACCGGCTCGCGCGCCGACGGCACCGCCTTCGCGCCGCAGACCGACACCACCTGCAAGGCCTGGACGAGCAGCACCGACGGCAGTGCCATCGTCGGCCACCACGACCGCATCGGGCCGCTGCCGGAGAACTGGGCGAAGTCCTGGAACTTCTCGCACCAGTCGGCCGGCTGCAGCCAGGAGGCGCTGGTGCGCACCGGCGGCTCGGGCCGCTTCTACTGCTTCGCGGCCAACTGACGGCGGCGACTCGGGGTCAGGCTCCGATCAGCAACTGCCCCAGCAGCGCACTGGCGAACCCGCAGACCGCGCCCAGCGGCGGGAACCAGTGCGCCTTCAGGCGCGACTGCGGCGCGATGTCCTGGAACACGATGTAGACCAGGCCGCCGGCGGCGAATAGCATGATCCCGCCCAGCAGTTCCGTGTAGGTCGACAGGTAGACCCAACCGACCACCGCGAGCGCGGGGCCCAGCGGCACCAGCAGCGACAGCGTGACGAGCGCACGGGACGGCTTCGCCCCATTCGCGTGGCTCATTTCGCGGTAGGCGTTGAAGCCCTCGGGCAGGTTCTGCAGGCCGATCAGCAGCGCCAGCAGCAGGGCGCCCTGCGCGCCGACCGCGAAGGCGCCGCCGATCGCCAGCGACTCCGGCACGTAGTCGAGCAAGGTCGCCAGCAGCAGCGGCGACTCGCGCTTGCGCTGGCCCAGCGCGCGTTCGACGACGAAGAAGACCAGTCCACCCAGGGCGAAACTGCCGACCGCCCACCACGGCGATCCGACGAAGTCCTTGCCCTGGGGCAGCAGCACCAGACTGACGGCGGCCAGTAGCACCCCGCCGCCGAAGGCCATCACGAAGTGCCTGAGCTCGGTCTGCAGCCAGCGCGGATGCAGGCGGGGCAGGCGTGCGAGCAGGGCGCCCAGCGGGATGCATGCGCCCGCACCGGCGGCGCCGCCGTCCCCCGGCCGGTCAGCCCGGCTCCGCCGCACGGCGGCGACTCGCCCAGGCCGCAGACGT
>CALJUI010000451.1 GCA_937975735.1 uncultured Rubrivivax sp. | reverse complement strand
AGCCCTGGCCGATGCCCAGCGAGATCGTCTCGCCGGCGTACCAGCGCTGCTGCTCGGGCTTCTTGAAGGCGCGGCGCTTCCACTCGGTCGACGGCAGCAGACCGGTGACCTCGCCCTCGAGGTCGATCTCGGTGCGACGGCCGAAGCCGAACGGTGAGAGCTGCGCGTGCATCAGGTCCACGCCCATCTCGTTGGCCAGCGAGTAGTAGTAGACGTTGCTCGACTTGACGATGCTGCGCGCCATGTCGACCGGGCCGAGCGCCTTGTCGCCGTGGCTGCGGAAGGCGTGGCCGCCGAACATGAAGGTGCCGCCGTCCTGGATCACCGTGCTGGCGCTGCGCTTGCCGCTGTTCAGCGCGGCCAGCGCCATGAAGGGCTTGAAGGTCGAGCCCGGCGGGTAGGTGCCGCGCAGCGCGCGGTTCAGCAGCGGCTTGTCGATGCTCTCGTTGAGCGCGCGCCAGTTCTCGACGTCGATGCCGTCGACGAACAGGTTCGGGTCGAAGGTCGGCTTGCTGACGAAGGCCAGCACTTCGCCGTTGCGCGGATCGATCGCGACCAGCGCGCCGCGGCGGTCGCCGAACAGTTGCTCGACCATTGCCTGCAGCTTGATGTCCACCGACAGCACCAGGGTGTCGCCCGGCGTCGGCGGGTGGCTCTTCAGGCGCCGCACCGCGCGGCCGCCCGCGGTCTGCTCGACCTCCTCGAAGCCGGTCGTGCCGTGCAGCTCGCGCTCGTAGTACTGCTCGATGCCGAGCTTGCCGATGTGATCGGTGCCCTTGTAGTTGCCTTGCTCCTCCTCGGGCCACTCTTCGATCGCCTTCTTCTCGGCCTGGTTGATGCGGCCGATGTAGCCCAGCAGGTGGCTGCCGACCTCGCCGAGCGGGTAGGAGCGGAACAGGCGCGCCTTGACCTCGGCGCCGGGGAAGCGGAATCGCTGCGCCATGAAGCGGGCGACCTCTTCGTCGCTGAGCTTGCTGCGGATCGGCAGCGAGTCGAAGCTCTTGCCGTCCTCCAAAAGACGCTTGAACCGGCGGCGGTCGCGCGGCGTGATCTCGACCACCTCGGACAGCGCGTCGATCAGCGGCTCGAGCGGCCCGGCCAGCGACGGCGTGATCTCGAGCGTGAAGGCCGAGTAGTTGTTCGCCAGCACGACGCCGTGGCGGTCGACGATCAGCCCGCGGTTGGGAGTGATCGGCAGCACCGCGATGCGGTTCGCCTCGGCCTGCGTCGCCAGCTCCTCGTGCCGGACCACCTGCAGGTAGACCAGCCGTGCGGCGATCAGGCACAGCGCGAGGAAGACGAACAGCGACGCGGCGAGCAGCCGGCCGCGGAAGCGGTCGAGCTCGCTCTCCAGGTCCTTCAGTTCGGTCGGGCCGGCCATGTCGGGGCTACAGGGGTCGATTCTCGTCCGGATCGGGGGCGCGCCGCTGCGGCGCCAGCAGCAGCAGCGTCGCCACCGGCCACAGCACCGCCTGCGCCAGCGGCGCCAGCCACAGTGACCAGCCCGGGAAAGGCGCGCCGGCGGCCAGCCGCACGAGCAGCATCACGAGCTGTGCCGCGAGGAACAGGGGCAGCACCTGCAGCGCCTGCACCGGCAGGCTGAACCAGAGCAGACGTCGATGCACCATGATCGCACCGAAGCACAGCAGCGTGTAGGCCAGCGCGTGCTGGCCGAGCAGCGCGCCCTGGTGCACGTCCATTGCCAGGCCGAACAGGAAGGCCATCACCATCCCGACGCGGCGCGGCTGGTGCACGTTCCAGAACACCAGCACCACCGGAAGCAGCTCGGGCTGGGCCGGGTGGTGGCCGAGCGGCAGCAGGTCCAAGGCGAAGGCCAGCAGCAGCGACAGCGCGATGAACAGCGGGTTGGCCGGCAGCAGCAGCTGGTCGCCCGAACGCATGATCATCGCGACGCTCCCTTCGCCGCCGGGGCCGCGGCCGATGCCGCGGCATCCGGTCGCGGCGGCCGCTGCAGCTCGAGCGGCTCGAGCACGAGCACGTGCTGCACGCCGTCGGCACGCGCCACCGGGGCCAGCGCGACGCGCGCGAAGCCCGACTCGACGCGCCGCTCCACGCTCAGCACCGTCGCCACCGGCAATCCCGGCGGGTAGATCCCGTCGATGCCGCTGGTCTCGAGCAGGTCGCCCTCGTCGACGTCGACGTTGGCCGACACGAAGCGCAGCTCCATGCCCGCGCCGCGCGGGCCGATGACGCCGCCGAAGGCCGCGCCGCGCTGCTGCGTGCGCCGGTTCAGCACCGGGATCGCGGCGTCCTTGTCGGTCAGCAGCGTGACCTCGGACGACAGCGGGTACACGCGGGTGACCTGCCCGAACACGCCGCCCTCGTGGATCACCGGCGAACCCAGCCGCACGCCCTGGGCACTGCCGCGGTCGATGAAGACCTTGCGCGAGTACGGGTCGCGGGCCTCGAACATCACCTCGGCGGCCATCGCGGCCGGCTGCAGCGCCGGCTTCAATCCAAGCAGCGCGCGCAGCCGCTGGTTCTCGGCCGCCAGCGCATCGGCACGTGCCGCGCGCTCGGACTGCTGCGCCAGCGCCAGCCTCGCCTCGCGCTCCGCGTCGCGGGCCTGCTGCAGGCCCTGCAGGTAGGCGCCGCCGCCCATCACCATGTCCACCGGAACCGCCAGCGCGCGCTGCACCGGCAGCAGCGCGGTGGCGACCGCGGCGCGAATCGGCACGATGAAGGCGAAGCGCGAGTCGGCAACCATCAGGAACAGCGCCAGCGCCGACAGCACGACCAGCTTGGTCAGCGCCGACGGGCCCTGGCGGAAGAAGGGCGGGGGCGTGCGGTCGAGGGTGCCCAGGGGCATGGCGCTGGCGTGCCGGGCGGGCGTGCCGCCTCGTCGGCGCTTACTCGGAGGTGAAGATCGAGCCCAGCCGCTCCATGCGCTCCAGCGCCATGCCGCAGCCGCGCACGACGCAGGTCAACGGATCCTCGGCGACGAGCACCGGCAGCCCGGTCTCCTCGGCCAGCAGCCGGTCGAGGTCGCGCAGGTGGGCGCCGCCGCCGGTCAGCATCATGCCGCGCTCGGCGATGTCGGCGCCGAGCTCGGGCGGGGTCTGCTCGAGCGCGTTCTTCACCGCGCTGACCATCTGGTTGAGCGGGTCGGTCAGCGCCTCGAGGATCTCGTTGGAGCTGATCGTGAAGCTGCGCGGCACGCCTTCGCTGAGGTTGCGGCCCTTGACCTCCATCTCCTTGACCTCGGAGCCGGGGAAGGCGCTGCCGATGTTCTTCTTGATGGCCTCGGCGGTCGGCTCGCCGATCAGCATGCCGTAATTGCGGCGGATGTAGTTGATGATCGACTCGTCGAACTTGTCGCCGCCGACGCGGATCGAGCCCTTGTAGACCATGCCACCGAGGCTGATCACGCCGACTTCGGTGGTGCCGCCGCCGATGTCGACGACCATCGAGCCGGAGGCCTCGGACACCGGCAGCCCGGCGCCGATCGCCGCGGCCATCGGCTCCTCGATCAGGTAGACATCCGACGCGCCTGCGCCGAGCGCGCTCTCGCGGATCGCCCGGCGCTCCACCTGGGTCGACCCGCAGGGCACGCAGATGATGATGCGCGGGCTCGGCCGCAGCACCGAGCGCGGGTGGACCATCTTGATGAACTGCTTGAGCATCTGCTCGGTGACCGTGAAGTCGGCGATGACGCCGTCCTTCATCGGGCGGATCGCCTCGATGTTGCCGGGCACCTTGCCGAGCATCGCCTTGGCCTCGTGGCCCACCGCCTGGATCGTCTTCTTGCCGTTCGGGCCGCCTTCGTGGCGGATCGCGACGACCGAAGGTTCGTCGAGCACGATGCCCTTGCCGCGCACGTAGATCAGCGTGTTGGCGGTGCCGAGGTCGATGGCGAGGTCCGTCGAGAAGTAACGGCGCATGGAGGCGAACATGGGCAGCGGCGGCGGGTTCGGAGCGGGCCGAAGGAGTCGGCGGGCAAGGGCGGATCGGCGCAGGGCCTCTCGAGCGACGCCAAGCGTCCGAGGTCGCGAACGAGACCTCGACCGCCGGTCAGGCCCGTCGCGACGAGCCCGGGCGGGGCACCAAAGGGCCTGCGGCTGACCGGGGATAATACCGCATCGCCCCTTGGTTTCCGCCTCGCGGAACGTCTTGCGGGCGGCGCTTACGGCCCGTTTCAAACACCCCATCCCGACCATGGCCCTCACCCCCGAGGACGTGAGCCGCATCGCCGATCTGGCGCGGCTCGAACTCTCCGCCGACGAGCGTTCGGCGATGCTCGGACAGCTCAACGGCTTCTTCGGCATCGTCGAGCAGATGAGCGCGGTCGACACCGGCGGCGTCGAACCGCTGTTCACGCCGCTGTCGGCGGTGCACGCGGTGGCCTTGCGCCTGCGCGACGACGCGGTCACCGAGTCCGACCAGCGCGAGGCGAACCAGCAGAGCGCACCGGCTGTCGAGGACGGCCTGTTCCTCGTGCCGAAGGTGATCGAATGAGCGCGCCAACGACGTTGCACGAACTCGGCGTGGCCGACGCGGCGCGCGCGCTCGCCGCTGGCGAAGTCTCCAGCGCCGAGCTGACGGCCCACCTGCTGGCCCGGATTGCCGACGATGCGCACGGCGCCTTCCTGCACGTCGACGCCGAGCAGGCGATGGTGACGGCCCGCGCCGCGGACGCGCGCCGCGCCGCCGGCGACGCCGGGCCGCTGGTCGGCGTGCCGCTGGCGCACAAGGACATCTTCGTGACGCGGTCGATGCCGTCGACCGCCGGGTCGAAGATGCTGGCCGGCTACCGCAGCCCGTTCGACGCCACGGTGGTGCAGCGCCTCGCCGAGGCCGGCGTGGTGACGCTGGGCAAGCTCAATTGCGACGAGTTCGCGATGGGCTCGGCGAACGAGAACTCGGCCTTCGGCCCGGTGCGCAACCCCTGGGACCGCTCGCGCGTGCCCGGCGGCTCGTCGGGCGGCACGGCGGCGGCGGTGGCGGCGCGCCTGGTGCCCGCGGCCACCGGCACCGACACGGGAGGCTCGATCCGCCAGCCGGCGAGCTTCACCGGCATCACCGGCATCAAGCCGACCTACGGCGTGTGCTCGCGCTACGGCATGGTCGCGTTCGCATCCAGCCTCGACCAGGCCGGACCGATGGCGCGAAGTGCCGAGGACTGCGCGCTGCTGCTGTCGGCGATGAGCGGCTTCGACGAGCGCGACGCGACCAGCGCCGAGCGGCCGCCGCAGGACTACGCCGCGCTGATGCGCGCGCCGCGCGCCGGGGCGACCGCGTCGAAGCCGCTGCAGGGCCTGCGCATCGGTCTGCCGGCCGAGTTCTTCCCGGCCGCGCTGGCCGCCGACGTCGCCGCCGCGGTGCGCGGCGCACTGGCCGAGCTCGAGCGCCTCGGCGCCACGCTGGTCGACGTGCAGCTGCCGCGCACCGAGCTGTCGATCCCTGTCTACTACATCATCGCGCCGGCCGAGGCGAGCTCGAACCTGTCGCGCTTCGACGGCGTGCGCTACGGGCACCGCGCCACCGGCTACCGCGACCTCGGCGAGATGTACCGCCGCACGCGGTCCGAAGGGTTCGGCGCCGAGGTCAAGCGCCGCATCATGATCGGCACCTACGTGCTCAGCCATGGCTACTACGACGCCTACTACCTGCAGGCACAGCGGCTGCGGCGGATGATCGCCGACGATTTCCAGCAGTGCTTCCGGCAGTGCGACGTGATCGCCGGGCCGGTCGCGCCGACGGTGGCGTGGAAGATCGGCGGCCAGGGCGACGATCCGGTCAAGGCCTACCTCGCCGACATCTTCACGCTCCCGGCCAGCCTCGCCGGGCTGCCGGGCATGAGCGTGCCGGCAGGCTTCGGCGAGGGCGGCCTGCCGGTCGGTCTGCAGCTGATCGGCAACTACTTCGACGAGGCCACGCTGCTGCAGGCGGCGCACGCGCTGCAGCAGGCCACCGACCACCACCGCCGCGCCCCAGCGACATGAACACGAGTCCCCTGATCCGCGGCTACGAGGTCGTGATCGGCTTCGAGACCCACGCCCAGCTGTCCACGCGCAGCAAGATCTTCAGCGGCGCATCGACCGCCTTCGGCGCCGAGCCGAACCGCCAGGCCTGCGCGGTCGACCTCGCATTGCCGGGCACGTTGCCGGTGCTCAACCGCGGCGCGGTCGAGCGCGCGATCCGCTTCGGTCTGGCGGTCGGCGCGAAGATCGCTCCCCTGTCGATCTTCGCGCGCAAGAACTACTTCTACCCGGACCTGCCCAAGGGCTACCAGATCAGCCAGTACGAGATCCCGGTGGTGCAGGGCGGCGCGGTCGAGTTCCTGCTCGAGGGCCAGCCGCGCCGGGTCGCGCTGACCCGCGCCCACCTCGAGGAGGACGCCGGCAAGAGCCTGCACGAGGACTACCACGGCCAGTCGGGCATCGACCTGAACCGCGCCGGCACGCCGCTGCTGGAAATCGTCTCCGAGCCGGACATGCGCTCGTCGGCGGAGGCGGTCGAGTATGCGAAGGCCCTGCATGCGCTCGTCGTCTGGCTGGGCATCTGCGACGGGAACATGCAGGAGGGCTCGTTCCGCTGCGATGCCAACGTGTCGGTGCGCAAGCCGGGCGGACCGCTCGGCACCCGCCGCGAGATCAAGAACCTGAACAGCTTCCGCTTCCTGCAGCAGGCCATCGACGCCGAGGTGCAGTGGCAGATCGACCGTCTGGAGGACGGCCTGGCCGTTCAGCAGGCGACGGTGCTGTTCGATCCCGAGCGCGGCGAGACGCGCTCGATGCGCAGCAAGGAAGACGCGCAGGACTACCGCTACTTCCCCGACCCCGACCTGCCGCCGCTGGTGATCGCGCCCGAGTGGATCGAGCAGGTGCGCGGCGCGATGCCCGAGCTGCCCGGCGCGATGGCGGCGCGCTTCGTGCGCGACGACGGCCTGCCGGCCTACGACGCGGCGATGATGACGCAGAGCCTGGACTTCGCCGCCTACTACGAGGCCGCGCGCGACGTCTGCCGGCAGCCCAAGCTGGTCGCCAACTGGCTGATGGGCGAGGTGTCCAAGCGCCTGAATGCGGCCGGTGCCGGCATCGACGTCTGCCCCGTGCCGCCGGCGACGCTGGCCACGCTGATCGGCCGCGTCCAGGACGGCACGGTGTCGAACAACGCCGCGCGCCAGGTCTTCGACGCGCTGTGGAACGGCGAAGGCGCCGACGTCGATGCGCTGATCGAGGCCAAGGGCCTGAAGCAGATGAACGACGCCGGCGCGCTCGAGGCGATGGTCGACGAGGTGCTGGCGAAGAACCCGAAGTCGGTCGAGGAGTTCCGCGCCGGCAAGGACAAGGCCTTCAACGCGCTCGTCGGTCAGGTCATGAAGGCCAGCCAGGGCAAGGCCAACCCGGCCCAGGCCGGCGAGTTGCTGCGCAAGAAGCTCAGCGCCGGATCGGCTTGACCGGCTCGGAGGTCGCGATCGGGCCGAGCGAGCCCGGCAGCGCCCCGGCCCAGAGCTTGCGCAGGCGCTCGAGTTCGCCGTCGTAGAGGCGGTTGATGCGCTCGAGCTCGAGCTCCTGGGTCTGCATCGCGCTGCGCTGGGCGGCGACCGCGGCCTCGTTGCCCTCGAGCCTGGACTTCAGCGCCAGCGGCAGCGGCTTGCCGATGTAGAACTCGGCCTCGTCCATCAGCGGCTTGCGCTCGGCGGCGAGGTTGCGCAGGCGCAGCTCGGACGCGCGGATGGCCAGCAGCACGGTGTCGATCGCCGCCTCGCGCGAGCGCTGGTGCGCGGCCTCGTCGGGGAAGCGCTGCAGCAGGTTGCGGTCGCGGCGCACCGCGTCGGCCTGCGCCGCGCGCTCCTCGGCGGCCTTGCGTTCGCGCGCTTCCTTCGCGGCCCGCTCGTCGGAGGTCAGCGTCGGCGGGTGGATCGCCTTCAGCGAGCCGTCGCTGTTGAGGATGCGCTGCTCCTTGGCGGTGCACTCGGCGATCGGGCGGTCGGAGGTCAGCCGGCGGCCGCGGTCGTCGATGCAGGTGTAGATGCCGGCGGACGGCGGCTCTGCCGCGCCGGCGGCACCGGTCGCTCCGAACGCGAGCAGCCAGATGCCGGCCGCCGCCGTCATCGACTTGCCGCGCTGAAAGACGCCTCGATCCATTCAAACTCCGTATCGATCGCGGTAGGCCTGCACCGGCGCGGTCGCCGCCTGCAGCTCCGGATCCTGACCGCTCTGAAGATACCCCAACAGATCGGCCAAGGTGGCGATCGCCACCACCGGCAGCCCGAGCTTGTCCGTGACGTACTGCACCGCCGACCAGGGCGCGTCGCGGCCGTCCTCGGTGGCCTTCTCCTGGCGGTCGAGCGCGATGGTCACGCCGCAGGGCGTGGCGCCGGCGGCGGTGATCATCCCGATCGATTCGCGCACGGAGGTGCCGGCCGAGATCACGTCGTCGATGATCAGAACGCGGCCGGCGACCTTCGCGCCGACCAGCACCCCGCCTTCGCCGTGGTCCTTGGCCTCCTTGCGGTTGTAGGCGAAAGGCACGTTGCGGCCCAACCGCGCCAGCTCGACCGCCACCGCCGCGGCCAGCGTGATGCCCTTGTAGGCCGGGCCGAACAGCATGTCGAAGGCCAGCCCCGAGTCGAGCAGGCGGCGTGCATAGAATGAAGCGAGCCGCCCGAGCTTGGCGCCGTCGTCGAAGTCGCCGGCATTGAAGAAGTAGGGCGACGTGCGCCCGGCCTTGGTCCGGAATTCCCCGAAGCGCAGCACCCCCGAATCGACGGCGAACTGCACGAATTCGCGCGCCAGCGCGTCGTGGTCGGAGGGGGCGTTGCGCTGCATCGTCATCGAGGTCCCGTCTGCCGTGTTTCGACTCATCACCCTGAACCTGAACGGCATCCGCTCCGCCGCCGACAAGGGCTTCCTGGACTGGGCCGCGCAGGCCGGCGCCGATTGTATGGGCGTGCAGGAGATCAAGGCCCAGGCCGACACCGTCGAGGGCCGCTTCGACCGCATCGCCGGCCTCGACGGCCACTTCCACTACGCCCAGAAGAAGGGCTACTCCGGCGTCGGCCTGTACACCGCGAAGGCGCCGAGCGAGGTCATCCATGGCTTCTGCCGCAAGGAGTTCGACGCCGAGGGCCGCTACGTCGAGGCGCGGTACGACACCGCCAAGCGCAAGTTCAGCGTGATCAGCTGCTACTTCCCGAGCGGGTCGAGCGGCGAGGACCGCCAGGCCGCGAAGTTCCGCTTCCTGGCGCGGATGAAGAAGCACCTGGCCAAGCTGGTGAAGGAGCGCGAGTTCGTCCTCGTTGGCGACGTCAACATCGCGCACAAGGAGATCGACCTGAAGAACTGGAAGGGCAACCTGAAGAACAGCGGTTTCCTGCCCGAGGAGCGGGCCTGGATGACCGAGCTGCTGGAGCGCGGCGGCCTGGTCGACGTGTTTCGCACGCTCAACCCGCACCCCGAGCAATACACGTGGTGGAGCCAGCGTGGCCAGGCGCGCGCGAAGAACGTCGGCTGGCGGCTCGACTACCACCTCGCCACGCCAGGCATCGCGGCGAAGGCCAAGCGCGAGCAGATCTACCTCGACCAGCGCTTCTCCGACCACGCGCCGGTGGTCATCGACTACGACTTCAAGCTCTGACCAGGATGCGCCTTCGCCGATGAACCTCGCCCTCTGGCTCGACCGCACCGCACGCGCCCAGCCGCAGCGCGCCGCGATCGCCCACGGCGACGCGGTCTGGGCGAGCTACGCCGAGTTCGCGGCGATGGCCGCGCGCGCCGCGTCGTGGCTGCACGGGCAAGGCGTGACGGCCGGCGAGCGGGTGGTGCTCTTCATGCCCAACCGGCCCGAGTACCTGGCGCTGATGTGGGGCGCCTGGTGGGCGGGTGCGGTGGTCGTGCCGGTGAACGCCAAGCTGCATCCGCGCGAGATGGCGTGGATCACCGGCCACAGCGGCGCGCGTCTGGTACTGACCGATGCGACGCACGCCGCCGAGGTGACGGCCGCGCTTTTCGAGGCCGGTCGGGGGGTTCCGGTGGTCGCCGACTTCGCCTTCCTGCACGACCAGGCGCTCGGCGGCGCCGACATCGCGCCGCGCGACGAGGCCGATCCGGCGTGGCTGTTCTATACGAGTGGCACCACCGGTCGGCCGAAGGGGGTGATCCTGGCGCCGCGGCAGCTACGCTGGGCGGCGATGGCCTACCTGGCCTCGGTGGAACCGGTCATGCCCGGTGACGTGATGCTGCACCCGGCGCCGCTGTCGCACGGCGGCGGCCTGTACCACTTGCCGTACGTGCTGCAGGGCGGCCTCAACGTGGTGCCGGCCTCGGGCGGCTTCGACCCGGCAGAGTGCCTGGACCTGGCAGCCCGCTGGCGGAACGCGTCGTTCTTCGCCGCACCGACGATGGTGCGGCGCATCGTCGATATCGCCCGTGCCCGCGGCGGCGCGCCCGAGGGTCTGGCGACGATCTGCTACGGCGGCGGGCCGATGTACCTGGCCGACATCGAGGAGGCGCTGGCCGTGGTCGGGCCGCACTTCGCACAGATCTACGGCCAGGGCGAGAGCCCGATGACGATCACCGTGCTGCCGCGCGCACTGATCGACGACTGCAGGCACCCTCGCTGGCGCGAGCGACTCGGATCGGTCGGCATCGCGCAGTCGATGGTCGAGGTCTCGGTGCGCGGCGAGGACGGCCGCGCGCTTCCGGCCGGAAGCAGCGGCGAGGTCTGCGTGCGCGGAGACGTCGTGATGCCGGGTTACTGGAACGACCCGGCGGCGAGCGCCGCCGCGCTGCGCGACGGCTGGCTGTGGACAGGCGACATCGGCCGCCTCGACCACGACGGCTTTCTGACCCTGCTCGACCGCAGCAAGGATCTGATCGTCAGTGGCGGCAGCAACATCTATCCGCGCGAAGTCGAGGAGGTGCTGCTGCAGCATCCGCAGGTCGCCGAGGTCTCGGTGATCGGGCGCCCCGATGCCGAGTGGGGAGAGGTCGTGGTGGCCTATGTCGTGGCGGGGGCCGGTGTCGATGCGGCGGCGCTCGACGCGCACTGCCTGGCCCACATCGCGCGCTTCAAGCGGCCCAAGCACTATCGCTTCGTCGCGGAGCTGCCGAAGAACAACTACGGCAAGGTGCTGAAGACCGCGCTGCGCGAGCTGGAGGCTCGCGCCTGAGCAACGGCGCCTCAGGCGTGCAGCGCCTCGGGCTGCTTGCGGATCATCTCGCGCGCCTTGCGCACCGCGTAGGCGAGCGCCTCGTCGGCGCTGGCCCAGCGGTGCCCGCAGGCGAGCAGGTCATCGCGGAAGGCCGCGCGCTCGACGTGGCCGCGGCCGCGCTGCACCACCAGCGCCGCGGTGTAGCCGTCGCCGACCGGCGACTCCAGCGCGCCGGCGTAGATGCGGAACTCGCCTTCGGTGGCTTCCTGGAACTGCATCGGACTCTCCCGTCTCGGTGACGCAGCCATCGTGCGCGCGGCGCGCGCCGGCGTGAATCGGTCCGATGGGGGCCCACCGATGGGGGAGGCGGGCATGCCCGCTGTCGTGGTGCCGCGCGCTGGACGATGATGTGTCCCTCGACATCGACACGATCGACCATGAACGGCTACCTCCGATTCCCGACGCTGCAGGGCGACACGATCGCCTTCGTCTGCGACGACGACCTCTGGACCGCCAGCGCCGACGG
>CALJUI010000450.1 GCA_937975735.1 uncultured Rubrivivax sp. | reverse complement strand
TGGGAACCCCTATCCGCAATGCCATGTGCTCTCTCCTCGTTGTGCTTCGACGTGGGGGCCGCCGGCCCTTGCATGCGTGCCGGCAAGTGTACGGGCTGAGCCGCTACGATTCGATCCATGACCGCCCTGCGCTGGAGCCCGAGCGTGACCGTCGCCGCCGTGATCGAACGCGACGGCCGCTACCTGCTGGTGCAGGAGCACACCCCCGAGGGCCTGAAGCTGAACAACCCGGCCGGCCACCTGGACGAGGGCGAGACGCCGCAGCAGGGCGTGGTGCGCGAGACGCTGGAGGAAACCGCCCGCGCCTTCGCCCCCGAGGCCTTGGTCGGCGTCTACCTCGCCCGCTTCCTGCGCCCGGCCACCGGCGAGGACGTGACCTACCTGCGCTTCGCCTACTGCGGCTCGGTCGGCGAACCCATGCCGGGCCGCGCGCTGGACGAGCCGATCGTCGCGACGCTGTGGCTGACGCCGGCCGAGATCGAGGCGCGGCGCGCCGAATGGCGCAGCGAGCTGGTCGGACGCTGCATCGCCGACCACGCGGCCGGCCGGCGCTTCCCGCTCGAGCTGGTGCAGGCCGGCGCCAGCCTGCTCGAGCCGGCGATCAAGGGCTGAAGCGATGGCCGAGCGTGTCATCGTCGGCCTGTCCGGCGGCGTCGACTCCGCCGTCAGCGCCTGGCTGCTCAAGCAGCAGGGCTTCGACGTCGTCGGCATCTTCATGAAGAACTGGGAGGACGACGACGACAGCGAGTACTGCTCGTCGAACGAGGACTTCGTCGACGCCGCGGCGGTGGCCGACGTGATCGGCATCGAGATCGAGCACGTCAACTTCGCCGCCGAATACAAGGACCGCGTGTTCGCCGAGTTCCTGCGCGAGTACGAGGCCGGTCGCACGCCGAACCCGGACGTGCTGTGCAACGCCGAGATCAAGTTCAAGGCCTTCCTCGACCACGCGATGCGCCTGGGCGCGGCCAAGATCGCCACCGGCCACTACGCCCGCGTGCGCGAGCGCTCGGGAGGCTTCGAGTTGTTGAAGGGCCTGGACAAGACGAAGGACCAGAGCTACTTCCTGCACCGGCTGACGCAGGCCCAGCTCTCGCGCACGCTGTTCCCGGTGGGCGAGCTGCCGAAGACCGAAGTGCGCGCGATCGCCGAGCGCATCGGCCTGCCGGTGGCGGCGAAGAAGGACTCGACCGGCATCTGCTTCATCGGCGAGCGGCCGTTCCGCGAGTTCCTGAACCGCTACCTGCACCAGCGGCCCGGCCCCATCGAGGACGAGCGGGGCCGCACCATCGGCGAACACGTCGGCCTGAGCTTCTACACGCTCGGCCAGCGCCAGGGCCTGGGCATCGGCGGCGTCAAGGCCGGCGGCGGCGCGCACGAGCCCTGGTACGTCGCGCGCAAGGACCTCGAGCGCAACGTGCTGGTGGCAGTGCAGGGGCACGACCACCCGTGGCTGCTGTCGCGCACGCTGGCCGCCGCCGACACGAGCTGGATCGCCGGCGACGCGCCGCCCGCCGGCGCGCTGGCCGCGAAGACACGCTACCGCCAGGCCGACGCGGCCTGCGACTTCCAGCCCGCGCCGGGCGGCTTCCGGCTCGACTTCGCGGCACCGCAGTGGGCGGTGACGCCGGGGCAGTCGGCGGTGCTGTACGACGGCGAGGTCTGCCTGGGCGGCGGCGTGATTGTCTAGGCATACTGGCGGACCGATCCCCACCGTCCCCGCCATGCCCGCTGCCGCACTCTCGCCCTTCCACCTCGCCTTCCCGGTCGACGACCTCGCCGCCGCGCGCCGCTTCTACGGCGGACTGCTCGGCTGCCCCGAGGGGCGCTCGAGCGACGAATGGATCGACTTCGACTTCTTCGGTCACCAGATCGTCGCCCACCTGTCGCCGCCGCGCGCCGATCGGCTGCACCACAACCCGGTCGACGGCCACGACGTGCCGGTGCCGCACTTCGGCGTCGTGCTCGACTGGGATCAATTCCATGCGCTGGCCGACAAGCTGCGCACCGGCGGCGTCAAGTTCGTGATCGAGCCCTACATCCGCTTCGAGGGCCAGGTCGGCGAGCAGGCGACGATGTTCTTCTACGACCCCGCCGGCAACCCGCTCGAGTTCAAGTCCTTCCGCGACCGCAGCCAGCTGTTCGCGCGCTAGGGGACTGCGCGCCCGGCGTCGACCAGGCGCCGGACCATGGCCTCGAAGGCCGGCAGGTCGATCGGCTTGGCCACGTGCTCGGCGAAGCCGGCGGCCACCGCGCGCCGGGCGTCGCCGCTCATCGCGTTGGCGGTCAGCGCCACCGCCGGGATGTGGCGCGTCCGCGCGTCGGCGCGCAGCACGTCGAGTGCCGCGTAGCCGTCCATGCCGGGCAGGTTGATGTCGAGCAGGATCAGCCCCGGCCGGTGTTCGCGGGCCAGCGTGATGCCCTCCTCGGCGCTGGTCGCCTGCAGCAGCCGCAGCCCGGGGATGCGCCCGATCACATGGGCCATCAGGCGCAGGTTGGCCGGGTTGTCCTCCACGCACAGCACGGTCGCGTCGAGCGGGGCCGGCGCCACCGGTGGCGGCGGTGCCGGCGGCGGCTCGGCCGGCTCGGTGCCCGGCGCCGCGCGCGGCAGGTCGACCCAGAACTCGCTGCCGCCCTCGCTCGGCTGCTCGACGCCGATCCGGCCGCCCATCAACTCGACCAGGCGATGGCAGATGCTCAGCCCGATGCCGGTGCCTTCGATCGTGCCGGACTCGGCGCCGAGCCGATTGAACGGCTCGAACAGCGACTTGGCGCGCTCGGCAGGGATGCCGGGCCCGGTGTCGCGCACCACGAGGCGCAGCGTCGTGTCGTCCTGCGCCCACGCGGCAACCGCCACCTGCCCGTCGTCGCGGTTGTACTTGATCGCGTTCGAGACCAGGTTGACCAGCACCTGCTTGAGCCGCGTGCGGTCGGCGCGCACCACCAGTCCGTCGATAGGCTCCAGGGTCAGCGACACCCCCCGGCGATCGGCCAGCGGCCGCATCAGCGTCAGCACCTCGGGCACGAAGTCGGTCAGTGCCAGCGGCTCGGGCGACAGGCTGAGCCGGCCCGACTCGACGTGGGCGAGGTCGAGCACGTCGTTGATCAGGCTCAGCAGGTGCTTGCCGGCGCGCATGATCTCGGTGACGAAGCGGCGCGCGTTGGGCGGCAGTCCGCGGTCCACCTCGAGCAGCTGCGAGAAGCCGAGGATCGCGTTCATCGGCGTGCGCAACTCGTGGCTCATGCGCGACAGCAGCTCGCTCTTGGCCCGGCTGGCCGCCTGCGCCTGGTCGCGTGCCAGCACCAGCTCGCGCGAGCGCGCCTCGACCAACGCCTCCAGCTGCTCGCTGTGCGCCGCCAAGGCGCGCTCGGCGCGCTTGCGCGCGCTGACGTCCTCGACGATGGCGTAGAAGCGCTGCGCACGGCCCTCGGCGTCGCGCTCGCAGCGCACCGCGATCGCGGCGTCGAGCACGCTGCCGTCCTTGCGCACGTAGCGCTTGTCGAGCGTGTAGCCGTCGATCTCGCCGGACAGCACCGCGTCGAAGCGGGCCCGCCCCTCGTCGCGGTCGTCCGGATGCGTCAGGCTGTCCCAGTCGTGGGCCCGCAACTCCGCCTCGGAGTAGCCGAACATGTCGCACAGCCGCGCGTTGACGTGGATCCAGCAGCGCTGCGCGTCGGTGATCGACATGCCGACCAGGCCCGCTTCGAAGAACTGGCGGAAACGGTGCTCGCTCTGCTGCAGCGCGAGCTCGGCGTCCTTGCGCGCGGTGATGTCGCGCGACAGCACGACCAGGCGCGGCGGCTCGTCCGGCGCACCGCGCTTGCGCGCGATCGACATCTCGAACCAGCGCGCGCCGCCGGGCAGCGGCATGCTGAACTGGCGCCCCTGCGAGCGGCCCGTGCGCACCGCCTCGTCGAGCGCGGCCATCGCGATGGCCGTCTGTTCGGGCGGCAGCACGTCGGACACGTGGCGTCCGATCAGCTGCGACGGGTCGTTCGCCAACAAGTCCTCGCGCGAGGTGCGCACGGCAAAGTAGCGGCCTTGGGCATCCACCTCGAAAAGCAGGTCGGGGATCGCGTCGAGCATGGCGTCGAGCTGCTCGTGCGCCTGCTCGGCGGCCAGCCGTGCGGCGTCCAGCTCGGCCGTGTGGACGCTGACCCGGCGCCGCAAGGCGGTCGTCCAGGCCGCCAGCACGGCGACCAGCACACCGATCGCGAGCACGCCCCCCAGGATCTCGCGCTGGTGGCGGGTCCAAAGCGACATCGCGACCGGGCGGCCGAACCACTTCGCCTCGACCGCTTCGCGCTGCGCCGCCGGGATCTGCGCGAAACCCCGCTCGACCATCGCGAGCAGCGCGGTCTGGCCCTTGTGCACGGCGCGGTGG
The DNA here is from genome assembly GCA_937975735.1 of uncultured Rubrivivax sp. Lineage (GTDB taxonomy): Bacteria > Pseudomonadota > Gammaproteobacteria > Burkholderiales > Burkholderiaceae_C > Rubrivivax. Next base: position 1,880 of record CALJUI010000450.1, on the reverse strand, counting down.
AACGCGCCCGAGTACAGCGGCAGCGAGTGGCGGAACTGCGCGTCGGCGCCGGTGCGCTGCAGCAGGTAGTTGGCCGGCGGCGCGTCCATGCAGAACACCCGGACCTCGCCGGCGCGCGCGGCGTCGACCAGCGCCGCGTAGCTCGGCCAGGTCTTCAGCGTCTCGATGCCGCGTGCGCGCAGCGTGTCGATGCAGGCGTCGCCTTCCTTGACGCCGACGGTGAAGCCCTTCAACGACTCGGCGTTGGCGATGCCGCTGACCGACTCGTGGAAGTAGATCGGCACGTCGATCGTCGCGTAGGGCGTGCTGAAGTCATACAGCCGGCGCCGTTCGTCGGTGACGAAGATCGTGTCGATCACGTCGGCGCTGCCGGCGCGCATGTGGGCCTGCGCCGCCGCCCAGTCCATCGCCTGCAGCTCGACCGCGACGCCGGTCTGCTGCGACCACAGCGCCCAGAGGTCCGGCAACAGGCCGGCGAGACTGCCGTCGGCATTGCGCAGGACGTAGGGCGGGTAGTTGTCGTCGAGCACCACCTTGATCGGCCCGCGCGGCGAGGCGCTCGCGGCGGCCTCCGACGCGGCCACCTGCTGGGCCGTGGCGCCGCCGGCCAGCAGCGCCAGCAGCAGGGCCAGGGCCAGGCGGCGAATCATTTCAGCGTGTCGGCTGCGGCCTGAGCGGTTCGAAGTCGGCGGCGGTCTTGCGCCGCCAGCCCTCGATGGCCCGCGCGATCTCGTCGACGTCGAAGATCGCGCTCTGCAGCAGCGCCATCTGGGCCAGCGCCTCGGCGGTGCCGTGGTCCCGGGCGTAGTTCAGCGCGCGCTTGCTGCCGGCCACCGCCAGCGGCGACTTCTCGGCGATCTCGCCGGCGAGCGCCAACGCCGCCTGGTGCAGCGCCGTGGCGTCGGTCCAGACGCTGTTGACGAGCCCGACCGCGAGCGCGCGCTCGGCGCCGAGGCGCTCGCCGGTGAAGGCCATCTGCCGCGCCACGCCCTGCGGCACGATCTTCGGCAGGCGCTGCAGCACGCCGAGGTCGGCGGCCATGCCGATGTGGATCTCCTGCACGGTGAAGAAGGCGTCGGCGCTGCACAGGCGGATGTCGCAGGCGGCGGCCAGATCGAGCGCACCGCCGATGCAGCCGCCCTGCACCGCGCACAGGGTCGGGAACGGCGCCTCGTCGAGCACGTCGAAACACTGCATCAGCCGGCGCAGCGAGTCCTGGAAGGCGAGGCGGCGGCGGGCGCTTCGGGTGTCGAGCATCGACAGATCGCTGGCGAAGACGTCCAGCGCCATGCCGGCGCTGAAATGCTTGCCGGTCGACGAGATCAACAGCACGCGCGTGCGGCCCTCGCGCTCCAGGCTGGTGACCGCATCACGCAGCGCGGTGAAGAAGTCGGGCTCGAAGGTGTTCAGGCGCTCTGGTCGGTTGAGCTGCAGGTGGGCAACGCCGTTGTCGGCCTCGTCCAGGCGGAAGAAGGGGTTCGACATCGCGCGCTCCGGGGCCAGTGTCCGCGCAGCATAGCGCGGCCATGGTCCAATCCGCCGCATGACGACCCTGCACACCGACGGCGGCGTGGCGCTGCACCGGCACGACTGGCCGGCGGCGGCGGCAGCGCGCGGCCTCGTGCTGATCGTGCACGGCCTGGGCGAGCACGGCGGCCGCTACATGCACGTCGCCGCGGCGCTGGCCGGTGCCGGCTGGCAGGTGCGCGCCTTCGACCTGCGCGGTCACGGCCGCAGCGGCGGCGCGCGCGGCGCGCTGCCGCACGCCGACGCGATGTTCGAGGACCTGGCACGGATGCTCGATGCCGGCGAGACGCCGGCCGTCGTGCGGGCGCGCTGCTGTAGAACGGAGGAGCGACGTGTCGGGAAGGGGTGCGGAG
>CALJUI010000449.1 GCA_937975735.1 uncultured Rubrivivax sp. | reverse complement strand
TTCTCGTTGTCCTTGCCCAGGTGCGCGATCGCGCCGCTCGTGGGGCCGACGTGGCCGATCTTGACGACCAGATCCTGCGCCATCACGGCGCCGGCCATCAGGGCCGAGGCGGCCAGGACGACGGCTTTGACTTTCACTTGCATGTACGAACCTCCGGTTGAAGTGATCCGGAGCGACGGCGCCCCGGCGTGCTTTGAAGCGCGACACGATACCGCAAAAGGCAACGCGTCCGTTAGCGGGATTCCATCATTGAAACCCGTGCGACCCTAACGTGCATGCGGACCCCGGCGCGGACAGGGGTTTACCAGCACTCACCAATCCAGCCGCGCGCGGCCCGCCGTTCAGCGCGCGGCGTGGTGGACCGGCTTGACGCCCCAGCCTTCGTAGGTGCGCCAGCGGTCGCGCCCGGCGGCGATCGCGTCGGGATCGTCGCCGACCACCTCGATCAATCGCGCGATGCCCTCGGGGCGCGGCGGCGCCTCGGCGCCGGAGGTGACCCGCCCCGCCGGTGCGCCCGGCGGTGCATCGCCGGCCAGCAGCCAGATCGGCGTGCGATCGGCGAGCGCGGCGGCAACGCCCGGCACGCGCACGTGCGGCACGAAGGACGCGGCGTCGAACGTCCACAGCGCCTGGTCGAGCTGGGTGAGCAGCTGCCCGGGCGCCGTGACCGCGACGCGGGCGCCCTGCCGGTGCGCCTTGCGCAACAGCCGGCAGGCGAAGCCGACCGGATCGGCGACGCCGGTGTGGAACTCGACGCCGACGCTCAAGCCTTGTCGCCGGCGCGGGCCAGCAGGAAGTGGGCGAGCAGCGGCACCGGGCGTCCGGTGGCGCCCTTGGCCTGGCCGGTCTTCCACGCCGTGCCGGCGATGTCCAGGTGCGCCCAGCGGTACTTCGCCGTGAAGCGCTTCAGGAACACCGCCGCGGTGATCGCGCCGCCGGCCCGGCCGGCCACGTTCGCGACATCGGCGTACTTGCTCTTCAGGCCTTCCTCGTACTCGTCGTCGACCGGCATCCGCCAGGCCGGGTCGTGACCCGCCTGGCCGGCGGCGAGCAGTTCGCCTGCCAGTTCGTCGTCCGGGCTGAACAGGCCGGTGCGGTGATGGCCGAGCGCGATCACGCACGCCCCGGTCAGGGTCGCGACGTCGATCACCGCCGCCGGCTTGAAGCGCTCGGCGTAGGTCAGTGCGTCGCACAGGATCAGCCGGCCCTCGGCGTCGGTGTTCAGGATCTCGATCGTCTGGCCCGACAGGCTCTTGACGACGTCGCCGGGCTTGACCGCGCGGCCGCTGGGCATGTTCTCGCAGGCCGGGATCAGCCCGATCACGTTCAGCCGCGGCTGCAGCAGGCCGATCGTGCGCAGCGTGCCGAGCACGCTGGCGGCGCCGCCCATGTCGTACTTCATCTCGTCCATCTCGGCGCCGGGCTTGAGCGAGATGCCGCCGGTGTCGAAGGTGATGCCCTTGCCGACCAGCACCACCGGCGCCTCGGTCTTCGGCGCGCCCTGGTAGCGCAGCACGATGAACTTCAGCGGCTCCTCGGAGCCCTGCGCGACAGCCAGGAAGCTGCCCATGCCGAGCTTGGCCACGTCCTTGCGCTCGAGCACCTCCACCTTGATGCGCTTGGCCTTCGCCAGCTTCATCGCCTCGGCCGCGAGGTAGCTCGGCGTGCAGTGGTTGCCCGGACGGTTCGCGCACTCGCGCGCCAGCGTCACGCCCTCGCCGATCGCGATGCCGCGCTTCAGGCCGGCCTGCACGTCCGCCTCCTGCGCCTTGCCGCAGACCAGCGTCACGCGGCCAAGGCGCGACGCCTCGGGCGCGCTGGGCTTGGTCGCGCGGTAGAGGTAGACGGCGTCGTGGACGGTGGCCACGATGGCCTCGGCCGAGGCCGCGTCGGGCGTCGCCGCCCCGGCGCTCAGCACCGCCAGATGCCGGGTGCCACCGGTCTTGATCAGGGCCAGACCCGCGGCCAACGCCTTGCGCAGCGCGGCGAGCGAAGCATCGCCGGCATGCACGAAGACCACGCGCGCGGCCTTGACGCCAGCGGCATCGGTGCGCCAGGCCAGACGGCCGGCCTTGAAGGCGAAGTCGCCGTCGTCGATGCAGCGCTGCAATGCGGCGCCGAGCGGCTTGCCCAGCGACGCCGGCGCCGATTCGCCGGAGAGCACGACGAGCAGCGCATCGGCGTCCGCGCCGGCGGCGCCCGCAGGGCCGGCGACCCAGGTCTTGAAGTCCATAATCCGCGTTCCGAATCCGTAAAACGGACGATGGTATTCGATTCAACCGTTCGCAAGGAGCTCGCCAAGAGCTTCGGCGCCACCCTCGTGGTGATCCTGACCATCGTGTTCACGATGTTGCTGATCCGCACCGTCGGCCAGGCAGCGAAGGGCCAGGTCTCCCCGCAGGACGTGGTGCTGCTGCTCGGCTACGTCTCGCTCGGCAATCTGCCGACAATGCTCGCGCTGTCGCTGTTCGTCGCCATCGTCGTCACTCTCGGGCGCATGTACCGCGACAGCGAGATGACGATCTGGTTCGCCAGCGGCATCGGCCTGACGCGCTTCGTGCGCCCGGTGCTGGTCGCGAGCTGGCCGGTGCTGCTGGTCGTCGCGGTGCTGATGATCGTGATCTGGCCCTGGGGCAACCGCAACAGCGCCGAGCTGCGCGAACGCTACACGCAACGCTCCGATCTGTCGCGCGTGACGCCGGGCGTGTTCCAGGCCTCGGCCGACGGCCGGCGGGTGTTCTTCATCGAGCGCGACACCGCCGAGGGCGGCGCGCCGGGCGAGGCGCGCAACGTCTTCATCCTCGCCCAGCGCAAGGACGTCGAGTCGGTCACGTCGGCGCGCCAGGGCCGCATCGAGACGGTCGGCGACGACCGCTTCCTGGTCCTGGCCCACGGCCAGCGCAACGACCTCGACACGCGCACCGGCGACAAGCTGCTGTCGAGCTTCGAGGACTACCGCGTGCTGGCCGACGAGCGCAGCGTGCGCGCCGCCGCCGAACGCCCGCCGAAAACCGTCGGCACCTGGCAGCTGCTCGAAGAGCCCACACTGCGCCACCAGGGCGAGCTGGTCTGGCGGGTCGGGCTGACCCTCGGCGCGGCCAACCTGCTGCTGCTGGGCATCGGCCTGTCGGCCACCCATCCGCGGCGGGCCAGCAACTGGAACCTGCTGTTCGCGCTGATGGCCTTCATCGTCTACTACAACCTGATCAACCTGTCGCAGGCCTGGGTCGGCTCGGGCCGACTCGGCATGGGTTCGGCCCTGCTCGCGCTGCACGGCAGCGTGGCGCTGCTCGCACTGGGCTTGATCTGGTGGCGCGACCATGCCACGGTCTGGCGGCTCCTGCCGAGGCGGGCAGCGATATGAAGACCGTGCGCCGGCTGCTCTACCGCGACATCGTCTTCTCGGTGCTCTTCGTCGCGCTCGCCTTCCTGTCGCTGTTCTATTTCATCGACTTCGTCGAGGAGCTCGACGGCGTCGGCAAGGGCGGCCGCACCGTGCTGGGCGCGGTGATCACCTCGCTCTACGCGCTGCCCGGCCACGCCTACGAGCTGGCGCCGATCGCGGTGCTGATCGGCACGATCTACTCGATGGCCCGGCTGGCGCAGTCGTCGGAGTTCACGATCCTGCGCACCGGCGGCCTCGGGCCGCGGCGCGCGCTCGGACTGCTCGCCGCGCTCGGCATCGTGTTCGCCGCCGCGACCTTCGCGCTCGGCGACTTCGTCGCGCCGGTGACCGAGCGGCTGGCCGTGCTGCAGAAGGCGCGCGACAGCGGCGGGCTTCGCGTCGGCGGCGCCGGTGCCTGGCTGAAGGAGAAGCGCAGCACGCCCGAGGGCGAGCGCAGCGTGTCGGTCAACGTCGCCGGCATCGACGGCGACGGCACCCTGCTGGGCGTGCGCATCTTCGAGTTCGACGGCCAGGGCCGCCTCGCCCGGCGCATCGCGGCGCCGAGCGCGGTGGTCGGCGCCGACGGGCACTGGATGCTCGCCCGGGCCCGGGTGCTCGACTGGCCGAGCGGCACGGCCGAGCCCGACGAGGTCACCGCGATCAGCCGCGAACTGCCCAGCCTGGCCTGGCCGAGTTCGCTCGACCAGAACGTCGTCGCCGCCGCGCTGCTGCCGGCGGAGACGATGACCACGCTGGAGCTCTGGCGCTACAGCGTGCACCTGGGCAACCAGGAGCAGGCCTCGCAGCGCCACCAGGTGCAGTTCTGGAAGAAGGCCTTCTACCCCTTCGCCTGCCTGGTGATGGTCGCGCTGGCCTTGCCCTTCGCCTACATGCATGCACGAGCCGGCAGCGTCAGCCTGAAGGTCTTCGGCGGCATCATGCTGGGCATCAGCTTCGTGCTGCTCAACAACGTGGCCGGCCACCTCGGCGTGCTCAGCGACTGGACGCCGTGGATGGTCGCCGCGGCGCCGGGGCTGCTGTACCTGCTGCTGTCGCTGGCCGCCTTCGCCTGGCTGGTGCGCTACCGATGACCGTCAAACCCGGACTGATCCTCTTTGCGCACGGCGCGCGCGACCCGCGCTGGGCAGCGCCCTTCGAGGCGGTGCACGCGCGCGTTCGCTCGATGCGGCCCGGCACCGAGGTGCGGCTGGCCTACCTCGAGCTGATGACGCCCGATCTGCCGACCGCGATCGACGAACTGCGCGCCGCCGGCTGCCGCTCGATCGAGGTTTTGCCGATGTTCCTCGGCACCGGCGGCCACCTGCGGCGCGACCTGCCGGCCCTGCTGGACCAGGTGCGCCAGCGCCACCCGACGCTGACGATCGCCTTGCACGCCGCGGTGGGCGAGCAGCCCGACGTGATCGAGGCGATGGCGCAGGCCGCCGCCGCCACGCTCCGCGCATGAACCTGCACCAGTTCCGCTTCGTGCAGGAGGCCGTGCGCCGCGGCCTGAACCTGACCGAGACCGCCAAGGCGCTGCATACCTCGCAGCCCGGCGTCAGCAAGGCCATCCTCGAGCTCGAGGAGGAACTCGGCATCGACATCTTCGTGCGCCACGGCAAGCGCCTGCGCCGCGTCACCGAGGCCGGCGAGCAGGTGCTGAAGTCGATCGCGCTGATCCTGCGCGAGGTCGACAACCTGCGCCGCATCGGCGACGAGTTCTCGCTGCAGGACAGCGGCACGCTGTCGATCGCGACCACGCACACCCAGGCCCGCTACATGCTGCCCGGCCCGGTGGCGCTGCTGCGCCGGCGCTTCCCGAACGTGCGCGTGGTGATGCACCAGGGCAACCCGGAGCAGGTCGGGCGCATGCTGGTCGAGGGCGTCGCCGACATCGGCCTGGCGACCGAGTCGCTGGAGGACTTCGACGAACTGATCTCGCTGCCCTGCTACGACTGGCAGCACGTGCTCGTCTTCCCCGCCGACCACCCGCTGGCGGCGGTCGAGCGGCCGACGCTGGAGCAGCTCGCCGCGGTGCCGCTGGTGTCGTACCACCCCTCGTTCACCGGCCGCAAGCGCATCGACCAGGCCTTCGCGCAGCGCCGGCTGCAGCCCGACATCGTGCTCGAGGCGATCGACGCCGACGTGATCAAGACCTACGTGCGGCTCGGCCTGGGCGTGGGCATCGTCGCGGAGATGGCGATGAAGGACGAGAGCGCGGCCAGCGACCTGGTGATCCGCCCGGCCGGCCACCTGTTCGGCAGCAACGTCTCTCGCGTGGCCTTCCGCCGCGGCGCCTACCTGCGCCACTTCGTCACCACCTTCGCCGAGCTGCTGTCCGATCGGCTGACGCGCGCGTTGATCGAACGCGCGATGGCCGGCGGCGGTGCCGACTACCAACTCTGAATCCCCGCATGGCCGATTCGACCCCGCCCCCCGCCATCCGCAGCCGCCTGCCCGAGGTCGGCACGACGATCTTCACCGTGATGTCGGCCCTGGCCGCACGCACCGGCGCGGTCAACCTCGGCCAGGGCTTTCCCGACTTCGACTGCGACCGGCGCCTGCCCGCCCTCGTCACCGAGGCGATGCGCGCCGGGCACAACCAGTACCCGCCGATGGCCGGCGTGCCGGCGCTGCGCGAGGCCGTCGCGGCGAAGATGGCGGCGCTGTACGGGAGGTCCTACGACCCCGACCGGGAGCTCACGGTCACCGCGGGCGCCACCCAGGGACTGCTCACCGCCGTGCTGTGCTGCGTGCACCCGGGCGACGAGGTCATCGTGCTCGAGCCCTGCTACGACAGCTACGGCCCGAGCATCGAGCTTGCCGGCGGGCGGGTCGTACGGGTGCCGCTGACGCCGCGCAGCTTCCGCCCCGACTTCGCGGCGATCGCCGCGGCGATCGGGCCGCGCACGCGGGCGCTGATGATCAACTCGCCGCACAACCCGACCGGCACCGTCTGGACGCGCGAGGAGATGCAGGCACTGGCCGACCTGCTCGCACCGACCGAAGTGCTGCTGATCGCCGACGAGGTCTACGAGCACATGGTGTTCGACGGCCAACCCCACGTCAGCGCGGCGTCGATTCCGGCGCTGGCGTCACGCGCCTTCATCGTCTCGAGCTTCGGCAAGACCTACCATGTCACCGGCTGGAAGGTCGGCACGGTCGCCGCGCCGGCGCCGTTGACGGCCGAGTTCCGCAAGGTCCACCAGTTCAATGTCTTCACCGTCAACACGCCGATGCAGCATGCGCTGGCGGCCTACATGGCGGACCCCGCCCCCTACCGCGAGCTGCCCGCGTTCTACCAGCGCAAGCGCGACCGCTTCCGCGCCGGCGTCGCGAAGACGCGGCTGCAGTTGCTGCCCTGCGAAGGCACCTATTTCCAGGTCGTCGACTACCGCGCCGTCAGTGACCTGAGCGAGGCGGCGTTCTGCGAGTGGCTGACGCGCGAGGTCGGGGTCGCCGCGATCCCGCCGTCGGCCTTCTACGAGCGCGGCTTCGAACAGGGGCTGGCGCGGCTGTGCTTCGCCAAGCGCGACGAGACGCTGGACCTGGCGCTGGAGCGGCTGTCCGGCCTTTGAGCGGCACGCGCGATCAGCGCGTCGGGCCGAAGCGGCTCTCTTCGGGCTCGGTCAGGTCGAGGTCGACCGGCGAGGTCGCCAGCTCCTCGCGCCGAGCAGCGGTGGGGCGCGCGTCCTCGGTCGCGCCCTGGCCGCCGATCGGCAGCAGCACGTCGACCGGCTCGACGCCGGCGCCGCCGTCGTCCGGGCGGTGCATCAGGTCGCGCGCCAGCGCGTACAGGAACAGCAGTTCGCGGTAGGCCGGCAGGTCGAACAGCTCGCCCTCGTCGCGGCGGAACAGCAGCACCTCGAGTTCGGCCATCGCGTCGACCGGATTCGGCCAGACGCGTTCGATCCAGTGCATCACCGCCGGGTACTCGGCCAGCGTGCGGCCCTGACCGGCCGGCACGTCCCACTCGGGCGCGCGGGCGTTGAACCGGTGGTTGAAACGGCTGCGCGTGCGCTCGTAGGCCTCGCGCTCGCCGCGTCGACGGTAGATCTCCAGCAGCTTCAGGTAGGGCAGCGGACTCGCGCCGCCGGTCTCGCGCAGGTGGCCGACCAGCAGATCGATCGCCGCATCGTCCTGGCCGAGCACGACGAAGAACTCGGCCTGCTGTTCGAGGTCGCTCAGCTCCTCGGCCGACACGCCCTGCGCGGGCGCCTGCTCGGGCGTCGGTGGCGACGGCGGCAGCGGCCGCGTACGCTCCATCGGCAGCTCCGACACCAGTTCGGGCTCGGGTGGATCGTCGAAGAGCTCGGACGCGCGCGGCGTGGCCGGGGGCGCCAGGCCACCGCCGGCGGCCACGCCACGATCGCCGCGCAGGCGGCGCTCGTTGAGCACGGGCACCTTCGACGGCGGTCCGGACGGATTCGGCGGCGGCTCGGCGGCCGCCTGGCGCCAGGCCTGCTGGCGACGCCGTTCGGCCTCGCGCAGCCGGGTCCACAGCCATCCGGCCACACCGACCAGCACCAGCACCGCCAGCCACAGCGGCCAGAGCCAGGCGGTCCGGCGCTCGGCGGCGGCGGCCCGCTCGCGCAGCTGCGCGGTGAGCTCGGCTTGGGCCTGCGCCTCGCGGCGCAACTGCTCGACGCTCGCCTCGAGCGCCTGCAGACGGCTCTGCGAGGCCGATGCGGCGGCGATCGCCGCGAGCACCGCCGCGTTCGCTTCCTCGACGGCGGCCATCGCCTGTTCGTCGAGCGACGGCCGGCCCAGCGGCGCGGCAGGCAGCGGGTCCAGTTGCAGCCTCGACACCGGCGCGGGTGGTGGCGACGCCGCCCCTGCCCGGCGGGGCGGCGTTCTCGGGCGGGCCGAGCCGGGTCGAGATGTTGGGGCGCCGGGTCCGCGCGCTGCCGGCCGACGAGGTCAATGGCGTGCTCAAAAGCGTCCGCGCCCAATTCGTGGGCC
>CALJUI010000448.1 GCA_937975735.1 uncultured Rubrivivax sp. | reverse complement strand
GTCGGTCAGCCCGTGCGCCTGCGCGACCCGCGCGAAGGGCCCTTGCGGGCGCTTCAGGTGAAAGGCCTCGAAGCGCTCCCACAGCCAGCGCGCGAACGACTCGCGGCGCAGCACGATCGTGTCGCCCTGCAGCACCGCCGGCGGCGCGAGCAGGCCGCGGGCGTGCTCGCGCCCGCCCTGCTCGACCGCCAGCGCATCGGCCGGGCGCGCAGACGCGTGCCGATCGGCGAGGAAGAAGACCGCGCGCTCCGGTCCGACCAGCCCGGCGCCGTAGATCAGGCCGGCGGGCGCGAGGCGGCGGTTGATCGGCTCCACGTCGAAGGGCGCGAAGGTCTCGCCGCCGATCGTCAGCGGTTCGATCGCGCGGCCTTCGAGGGCCGCCCAGTGCGCCTCGCGCCGCTCGATCCACTGCCCGACCGCGTCGCGGTCCAGCGCGACGCCGAAGCCCAGCCCCTGCTGCCAGCGATAGAGCTCGCGCATCTGCAGCAGGTAGATGCACAGCGACAGGTCGGCGGCATGCGACGCATCGACGATGTCGCAGTTTTGCTGGACCACGGCGGCCAGCTGCTGCCGTTCGGCCGCCCTCATCGCGGCGGCGCGTGGCGGCGACGGCCCTGCCAGCGCACGATCGATTCGACGATGCGGTCCCAGGGCAGGTCGGCCAGGCGGCCGCCGTCCGCGTGGACGGCGCCGATCATCCGGTGCACGTCGGGCCGGTCGGCCTGCAGCACCTGCTGCAGGCCGGCCAGGCCGCCGCACTGCAGCCGCAGCGCCTGCGCGTGCATCAGCAGCTCGCCGGGGCGCGGCAGGCGCAGCGCGAAGCGGGCGCGCTCGTGCATCAGCGCGGCCAGCGTGGCGCAGTTCTCGCGCGCCACCGGCGACGGGCAGTCGATCAGCTCGCGCTCGCCGCGCAGCTGGCGGATCGAGAGTTCGCAGACCGCCGCGCGCGCCTGGAGCGCCCGCGCGAAGACACAGCTCGGATGCACCGCGCAGCAGCCGGCGCCGGGGGGATCGGACTCACTCGTCACCGCTCGGTCCGGGTTCGCGCACCTGGCACAGCAGGTCCTCGGCCTGCAGCTCGTCGTCGGCGAACATCACCTTGATGCGCACGTCGCTGCCGCTCGGCTGCTCGGCGCGCAGCGACTTGGCCATCACCGACGCGTCGCGGAAGGCCGCATGCTCGGCCAGCTTGGTGAGTTGCGCGAACGGGCGCACCGCGTAGACGTAGTAGGGCATCAGACGTAGCGCTTCATCAGCTTGCGGCGGCCCGGCACCGATTTCTGGATCACGACGCCGTGCACCGCGGCCAGGTCCGGCAGCGGCAGCTCGGGCCAGGCCGGGTTCAGCGGGCGCAGCGTCCAGCGCTCGCCGCGCCGGCACAGCTGCCGGAAGATCCACTCGCCGTCGTGCGTGGCCAGCACGAAGGCGCCGTCGCGCAGCGCGCCGTCGGGCTCGATGACCACGATCTCGCCCTCCTGGAACTCCGGCGCCATGCTCTGGCCGATCACGCGCAGCGCGAAGGACTCGCCGCCGCCGCAGCCCGCGCCCTCCGCGCTCACAGCGCCAGGCTCCTGATCTGCGCCTCGGGCACGCCGGCGGCCTGCAGGCTGCGCCCGAGCGGCGCGACGAAGCCCGCCGGACCGGCGAGGTAGAAGTCGCAGTCGATGTCGAACAGGTCGGCGCGAATCGCCTGCGCGATCTCGCGCGCACCGTCGGCCGCATCGGCGTGCGTTGTCAGGCTCGACTCGAAGCCGTCGAGGGCCTCGGTCCAGGAGCGGCACAGATTGGCCATGAAGTGCCCGTCGGCGCGCGTCGCGGCCCAGAACAGCGACAGCGTCGGCGCCTCGTCGAGCGACATCGCGTGCTCGATCAGGCTCTTGACCGGCGCGAAGCCGAGGTCGCAGGCGGCGAAGACCAGCGGCCGCGATCCGTCGGCGAGCACGAAGTCGCCGAGCGGCCCGTGCACGCCGACCGCCGCGCCGGCCTTCACCGTGCCGTCGAAGAGCCGGGCCGCGAACGGCTCGGCCTCGTCGCGTGCGATCACGAAGTGCAGGTTGCGGTCGTCGCAGGGGCAGCTGGCCACCGGCAGCGTGAGCCGGCAGTCGTCGCCGGCGCCGTCGGCCAGGCCGAGCGTGACGAGCTGTCCGGCGAGGAAGCGCAGCCGGTGGGTGCGCGGCGTCTGCAGGTGCAGCGCCATCGTGTGCTCGCCGATCGGCTTGACCGAGCGCACGCTGGCCACCAGGTCCTGGTCCGGGATGTCGGCCGGGCCGGCCGCCTCCAGCGTCTCCAGCGTCAGTTCGCTGCTGCCGGCGGTGTGCGCGCAGGTCAGCACGTAGCCCTGCTGGCGTTCGGCCTCGGACATCGGGTAGTCGGTCGGCATGGTGCGCACGACCTGGCCGGACATCACGCGCACCTTGCACATGCCGCAGGTGCCGTTGCCGCAGCCGTAGTTCAGCCTCAGCCCGGCGCGCAGACCGGCCTGCAGCAGCGTGTCGTGACCCTCGACCGCGAACTGGTGCCCGCTCGGGCGCAGCGTCACCTGCGCGGACACGACCTTGAGCACGTCGTCCATCACGTCCAGCACGTCAACGGGTTCGGTCGCCAGCGCACGCGCCAGGCCCTGGTCCAGGCGCGTCGCGACGTCGGCCACGCGCGGATCGCCGCCCTCGCGCTGCAGTTCGCGCAGCCGCTCGCGCAGATCGATCACCAGCGCGTGGTAGCGCTGCAGGTGGCGCTGCACGTCGGCGAGCTCCTGGCCCTGCGTGAACAGGCGCTGCGCCAGCACCTCCTGGCTCGGCAGCAGGCGCTCGCGCACGCGCCGGCCGAAGGCCTCCTCGCGGATCCGCGTCACGCGCTCGAGCATGCCGCTGCCTTCGATCTGCGTCTGCGGATACAGGCGCAGCAGCGCCTCGGTGGCGATCATGCCGTCGTCGCTGAGCGCCAGCTCGCCGCGCCGCACCCGCTGCTGCAGCACGCCGCGCGGCACGCCGACGGGCTGCGCCGCGCGCCAGGCGCTCACCCATTGCGCCATGCCGCCCCCCCGACGCGGTCGAGATAGCGTGCGCGGTAGAGCAGCCGCGGGGCGAGCGGGTCGTCGACGAAGGCGCTGCGGTCGTGCAGCACGTTGTTCGCGACGATGCCCATCCCGGCGCCGAGGCGCAGCGTCAGCGCAGCGCCCGACGCGAGCCACTGCGCGAGGAAGGCGACGGCCTTGGCGGTGGCGGCGCCGGGCGCCCAGGCGATGCTGCGCGTGCGCGCCGTGTAGCGCATGTGCAGCCGCCCGTCGACCGGGTCGACCGAGAACACCGGGCCGGTCTGGGCCGGCCGCGCGACGCCGCCGGGATCCTCCCGCGCCGGGATCGTCATCGCGTCGGGCGCCATCAGCGCCATCATCCAGCGCGGCGAGGCGTCGCGGATCGCGATGTAGGCCAGCTCGTGGTCGATCAGCCGGTTGACGCCGCCGCTGGCAGCCGGCCGCACGCAGTGCAGGATCATCGCGCGGATGCGCCGCTCGCCGGGGTGGTAGTAGCCGTCGGTGTGCCAGCGGATCGGCCGGTCGGTGTAGGGGATGAAGCCGCCGTGGTCCGCGCTGCCGTCGCGCCCGCCGCCGACCGTCACGCGCGACAGGCCGTCCTCGTCGGCAAGCCAGTTGGCGTCCAGCCGCGTGAGCCCGAGCTGCTCGCCGAGCCGGCGCACCACCGCCGCATCGGCCACCGGCAGCGCACAGCGGTAGACCGCCATGTTGTGGCGCGCGCAGCGGTCCAGCAGCGCGCTGCGCTCGGCCTCGTCGAGCCGGGCGGGGTCGCGGACGTCGACGATCAGCGGATCGACCCGGCGCGGCACCGACGCGAGCTTGGCGTCGCGCCAGATCCGGTAGGCGCGATCGTCGGCGAGGTCGAAGGGCGTGACGGCGCGTTCGAGCACGGCGCTCATCTCATTCCCCCCGCATCGCCGCGCCGCGGCGCACGCGCGGCGCGTCGTCGAACAGGTTGCGCATCGCGCTCTGCACGATCTCCACCGCCTGCGGCGCCTCGGTCGCCATGACCTGGTCAAGCACCCAGCGCCGGTCCTTCTCCGGCAAGGTCGGCTCCAGCCGATGGCCGAGGTAGCGGTAGAAGGCGAAGTCGGGCACGAAGCCGTCGGCGGCCGTCGTGTCGCGGTCGGCGCCGAACTCGGCGTAGTGCTGCTGCAGTTCGTTGACCATGTCGATGAAGCGGTCACGGTACACCGCGCCGGGCGCGCCGCCGAGCAGGTCGGCCTCGTTGTCCTGCAGCGTCTCCGCGACGCGGCGGACGAGCTCGGTGGTGAAGGCCGCGCGCTGGTCGGCGTCCATGCGCGCATGCGCGATGCGGTCGGTGACGCAGATCAGGAACACCAGGGTCTCGCGCATGAAGGCGAAGTACGGCTCGCCGGCGTCGATGTCGAAGTCGGCCCCGCGCATGCGCTTGAGCATCTGCTGGGCGGCCCGCCAGACGATGAAGCCCATCGCGCTCGCGTGCTGCTGGGCGGTCTTCGGCCGGTCGGCCTTGAACCAGTGGCTCTTGACGCGGATCGCGGGCGGGACGAAGACCATCTCCATCGACCCCGCGGCTCAGTAGCCACCCTTGCCGAGCGGCTGCGGCAGCCCGGCGCCCTTGGCCCCCTGCTTGGCAGGGCCGGTCGGGAACAGGTCGTACAGCGACTTGCTGTCGCAGCCGGGCAAGACGTCGGCCAGGCCCTTGAGCATGTGGCGGAAGTTCGGCGTGTGGCCGTGCTCGCGGTACTCGTCGCGCAGGTAGGCGACGACCTTCCAGTGCGCGTCGGTAAGCGTGATGCCCTCGGCAGCGGCGATCACGCGGACGACCTCGTCGCCGAAGTCCGGCGCCAGCAGATAACCGTCGTCGTCGGTGTCGAGCGTCGTGTCGTTGACGGTGTAGGGCATGGCGACTCGACTCAGGCGCCGACCGCAGCGGCCGACTTGTGGGGAATGAACAGGCCGCAGCCCAGGCCGCGGTGCGGGCCGAGGCCGAGCCGCATCACGCGCAACGCGTCGCCGCGCTCCAGGCCGTCGAGCATCAGGCTGAAGCCGCTGAGCAGGCCGCGGTCGGTGTGCACCTGCTGGCGCCGGCCGCAGACCACGCGGCAGTCGACGCCCAGGCGTTCGAGCTCCGCGCCGACCTCGGCCAGGAAGGCGGCCTCGTCGTCGCCGGCGGTCGAGGCGACGAAGTGGGCGTACAGCGTGCGGTGGGGCAGCAGTTCGCGCAGCTGCGGCGCGCCGAGCCGCAGCCGCTCGCCGCCGAGCTCGATCGTCAGCCCGGACAGCTGCGCCGCCACCGCCCCGGAGCGTTCGCGGGGCACGCGCAGCACGATGCGGGCGCGCGCCGACAGCAGCGCAGGCTCGCCGCTGCCGGCGACGACGTTGACGCGGTGCACCCCGGTGCCGGGCTCGACGCCCAGCCAGGGCAGCTCGCGGGCGAGCGCCGCGGCCAGCGCGGCGCGGTGGTCGCGCGGCAGGCTCGCGCCCTGCGCCGGAAAGACCAGGTCGATCCGCTCGGCGGCGTCCGGTGCGGCGGCGGGGGCCATCACTTCGGCTGCGCCTTCGCCCAGGCGAGCATCGCTTCGGCCCAGGTCGTCGCGGTCTGCGGGTCGATGTCGAACACCGTGAAGCGGCTGCGTTCGCGGATCCGCGTGCGCAGCAGGCTCATGCCGCCGGCGTCGAAGTCGACCTGCTGAAGCTCGATCTCCTGCCCGCCGATCGGCGCGCGCAACTTGGCCAGGGACGTCAGGCGCGTCATGCACGGTTCTCCACCGGCTGATTGAGCGCGGGCCTCGGGCCAGCGTCCATACCCGGTACGGGCAGCGCCCGGATACGCCATTCGGGTAGTGCGCTGCGCTACCCATGGTGGGTGTAGCAGGCCCGGCCGCCTCGCGCCTAGGATGTTTCGACGCGGAGCGCCCGCACCGCATGCCATGGCGTGCCGGTGCGCACCGCGCCATACAGGAGGCACACGCATGGCCAAGAAGATGCATCCGACGCCCATGCTCGATCAACTCGAGTCGGGCCCCTGGCCGAGCTTCGTCACGGGCCTGAAGCGCCTGGCGAAGGACAAGGACTACATGGTCGACCTGATGGGTCAGCTGGAGACGTCCTACCGCACGCGCAAGGGCTACTGGAAGGGCGGCACGGTCGGCGTGTTCGGCTACGGCGGCGGCATCATCCCGCGCTTCACCGAGCTGAAGGACGACAAGGGCGCGCCGGTGTTCCCCGACGCGGCCGAGTTCCACACGCTGCGCGTGCAGCCGCCGGCCGGCATGCACTACAACACCGAGGTGCTGCGCAAGATGGCCGACATCTGGGAGCGCCACGGCTCGGGGCTGATCGCCTTCCACGGCCAGTCGGGCGACATCATGTTCCAGGGCGCCAAGTCGGACAAGGTGCAGGACGCCTTCGACGAGCTCAACGAGCTCGGCTTCGACCTCGGCGGCGCCGGGCCGGCGGTGCGCACGTCGATGAGCTGCGTCGGCGCGGCGCGCTGCGAGCAGAGTTGCTACGACGAGGCACGCGCGCACCGGCAGGTGATCAACACCTTCCTCGACGACATCCACCGCCCGGCGCTGCCCTACAAGTTCAAGTTCAAGTTCAGCGGCTGCGCCAACGACTGCATGAACTCGATCCAGCGCTCGGACATGGCCGTCATCGGCACCTGGCGCGACAACATGCGCAGCGACGAGACGCTGGCGCGCAAGTGGTTCGACAAGCACGGCATGAACGAGCTGGTCAACGACGTCGTCACGCGCTGCCCGACCAAGACCATCATGCTCAAGGAGGTCAAGGACCTCGACACCGGCCCGACGATCACCAGCGTCAAGGTCAGCGACACCCACGCGCTGGAGATCGACAACAGCAACTGCGTGCGCTGCATGCACTGCATCAACGTGATGACCGGCGCGCTGGCCCACGGCACCGACACCGGGGCAACGATCCTGATCGGCGGCAAGCGCACGCTGAAGATCGGCGACCTGATGGGCACCGTCGTGATGCCCTTCATGCCGCTGAAGACCGACGAGGACTACGAGGCGCTGGTCGAGCTCGGCCAGAAGGTGATCGACTTCTTCGCCGAGAACGCGCTCGAGCACGAGCGCACCGGCGAGATGATCGAGCGCATCGGCCTCGTCAACTTCCTCGAGGGCATCGGCGTCGACATCGACGCCAACATGGTCTCGACGCCGCGCACCAACCCCTACGTGCGCACCGACGGCTGGGACGACGAGGTCGCGCGCATCGCCGCGAAGAAGGCCGCCGCCTGACCAGGAGCCGACGATGAACACTGCCACCGCCACGCCGCCCGCCGCGAAGAAGCCGCCCCGCCCGCCGATCGAGAGCGGCGTGCCGGACAACAAGCAGTTCCTGCATCCGCTGATGCTGAAGAACTACGGCAACTGGAAGTGGCACGACCGGCCGCGGCCCGGCGTGCTGCACCACGTCGCGCACAGCGGCGATCAGATCTGGACCGTGCGCGCCGGCACCCAGCGCCAGATGGACGTCTACACGATCAGGAAGCTGTGCGACATCGCCGACCAGTTCGCCGACGGGCACGTGCGCTTCACGATCCGCTCGAACATCGAGTTCATGGTCGCCGACGAGGCCAAGGTCGGCCCGCTGATCGAGGCGCTGACGAGCAGCGGCTTCCCCGTGGGCGGCACCGGCAACTCGGTCTCGATGATCGCCCACACGCAGGGCTGGCTGCACTGCGACATCCCCGGCACCGACGCCTCCGGCGCGGTCAAGGCGCTGATGGACGACCTCTACGAGGAGTTCATCAAGGAGGACATGCCCAACCGCGTGCACCTGTCGACCTCGTGCTGCGAGATCAACTGCGGCGGCCAGGCCGACATCGCGATCATCGTGCAGCACACCAAGCCGCCGAAGATCAACCACGACCTCGTCGCCAACGTCTGCGAGCGCCCGGCGGTCGTCGCGCGCTGCCCGGTCGCCGCGATCCGGCCGGCGCTGGTCAACGGCAAGCCCTCGCTCGAGATCGACGAGAAGAAGTGCATGTGCTGCGGCGCCTGCTACCCGCCCTGCCCGCCGATGCAGATCAACGACCCGGAGCACACCAAGCTGGCGATCTGGGTCGGCGGCAAGAACTCCAACGCGCGCGGCAAGCCGACCTTCATGAAGATGGTCGCCTCCGGCCTGCCGAACAACCCGCCGCGCTGGCCCGAGGTGTCGGAGATCGTCAAGAAGATCCTCTACACCTACAAGGCCGACGCGCGGTCGTGGGAGCGCGTGTCCGACTGGGTCGAGCGCATCGGCTGGCCGCGCTTCTTCGAGAAGTGCGACCTGCCGTTCACGAAGTACCTGATCGACGACTGGCGCGGTTCGCGGGCGAACCTCAACGCCTCCACCCACATCCGCTTCTAGACACGCTCGCGAGATGAAGTTCGGACTGCTCGTCAGCGAAGGCCCGTACACGCACCAGGCGGCGGACACGGCCTGGAACTTCGCGCAGGCGGCGATCGCCAAGGGCCACGAGATCCAGCGCGTGTTCTTCTATCACGACGGCGTCTACAACGCGACGAAGCTCACCGAACCGCCGCAGGACGACCGCCACATCGTCAACCGCTGGTCGGCGCTGGGCACCGAGCACAAGATCGACCTCGTCGTCTGCGTCGCCGCCGCGCTGCGCCGCGGCATCAAGGACGAGGTGCTGGCGCCGGGCTTCCGCATTTCCGGCCTCGGCCAGCTGGTCGACGCCGGCATCAAGGCCGACCGGCTGGTCACGTTCGGCGACTAGGGCATGAGACCGCGATGAAGAAGTTCATGTTCGTCAACCGCAAGGCGCCCTACGGCACGATCTACGCGCTGGAGAGCCTGGAGGTCGTGCTGATCACCGCCACCTTCGACCAGGACGTGAGCCTGGTCTTCCTCGACGACGGCGTCTACGAGCTGGTCAAGGGCCAGGACACCAAGGGCATCGGCATCAAGAACCACTCGAAGACCTACCGCGCGCTCGACGGCTACGACGTCGAGAAGCTGTTCGTCGAGCGCGAATCGATGGAGGCACGCGGCCTGACCGAGGACGATCTGCTGGTCGACGTCGAGGTGCTGTCCAGCGCGCAGATGGCCGACCTGATGGCCGAGCAGGACGTGGTGCTTTCTTTCTAGATCATGACGACACCTCAGCTGAACTCAACGAGACCGGCGCCCGGCCGCCCGAAGCCGGGCGAGACCCCCCCGGGGGGTGGTTCGACGTACTCGGCGAACCGGGGGTAGCCGTTCACATGCTTCATATCGTCAACAAGTCGCACACCCAGACCTCGGCGCTGCAAAGCTGCCTGCGGCTGGCCAAGCCCGGCCACGCGCTGCTGCTGATCGAGGACGCGGTCTACGCCGCCACCACGGCGGCGGTCGAATCGTCCGGCGTCGCCGAGGCGATGGCGTCGCTGAAGGTCCACGTGCTTCAGCCCGACCTCGACGCACGCGGCATGGCCGGCCGGCTGGCCGACGGCGTCACCGCGGTCGACTACGGTGGCTTCGTCGACCTCGTCGCCGAGCATCCGAACAACCAGACCTGGCTCTGACCCGGTTCAACAGGAGACCCGACCATGGGCATTGAAGTCAACGGCACCACCTTCGAGACCGACGAGGAGGGCTATCTGGTCAACCTCGGCGACTGGAACGAGGACATCGCCAACGCGATCGCCAAGTCCGAGAACGTGGAGATGTCGCCGAACCACTGGGAAGTGGTGAACTTCCTGCGCGACTACTACAACGAGTACCAGATCGCACCGGCCGTGCGCGTGCTGACCAAGGCCATCGGCAAGCAGCTCGGGCCCGACAAGGGCAACAGCAAGTACCTCTACGAGCTGTTCCCCTACGGACCGGCCAAGCAGGCCTGCAAGATCGCCGGTCTGCCGAAGCCGACCGGCTGCGTCTAGCAGGCGCCGCCCGCCACGGACCCGGACACGCGACGACCATGTCGGCGATCGCGGTGGTCTACGCCGCCCTCTTCTACCTCGCCACGGCGATCCTCGTGGTCGGCGTGGCGATGAAGATCCGCGGCTATGTCCGCACGCCGGCGCCGCTGAAGATCCCGACCACGCCGGCGCCGACCACGACCGGCGGCGTCGGCCTGCGGCTGACGCGCGAGGTGGTGTTCTTCGAAAGCCTGTTCAAGGCCAGCAAGTGGACCTGGGCCTTCGGCTGGCTGTTCCACTTCGCGCTGCTGCTGGTGCTGCTGCGCCACCTGCGCTACTTCCAGGAGCCGGTCTGGCTGCCGATCGCCTGGGTCCAGCCCTTCGGCATCTACGCCGGCTTCGCGATGGTGATCGGCCTGGCCGGGCTGTGGGCGCGCCGCTTCCTGGTCGACCGCGTGCGCTACATCTCGACGCCGTCGGACCACCTGCACCTGGCGCTGCTGATCGCGATCGGGCTGACCGGTCTCGGCATGCGCTTCGTCGCACCGACCGACATCGTCGCGGTCAAGGCCTTCATGCTCGGGCTGATGCAGCTGTCGATCCAGCCGCTGCCGACCGACCCGCTGCTGCTGCTTCATCTGGCGCTGGTCGCGCTGCTGATGATCGTGTTCCCGATCAGCAAGTTGATGCACGCGCCGGGCCTGTTCTTCAGCCCGACGCGCAACCAGGTCGACAACGCGCGCGACGTACGCCACATCGCCGCCTGGGCGGCTGCGGAGAAACGCTAGTGGCGGCGCCGAAGTTCGACACCCCGGCGCTGAAGCCCTACCCGGTGATCCCGTTGATCGCCGAGGGCGCGATGGCGCACAGCAAGCCCTTCGTCGCGTCGCCGGCGATCCAGGAGGGCATCGGATTCCCCGGCGAGTTGACCGAGGGCTGGGAAGATCGCGCGATCGCCAAGATGGGCGAGCTGCTCGACAAGTACCGCAGCCTGCGCGTCTACATGGACGCCTGCGTGCACTGCGGCGCCTGCTCCGACAAGTGTCACTACTTCCTCGGCACCGCCGACCCGAAGAACATGCCGGTGGCGCGCCAGGACCTGATGCGTGCCGTGTATCGGCGCTACTTCACCTTCGCCGGCAAGCACTTTCCGAAGCTCGTCGGCGCGGTCGACCTGACCAAGGAGGTGCTCGACGGCTGGTGGAGCTACTACAACCAGTGCAGCGAGTGCCGCCGCTGCAGCGTGTTCTGCCCCTACGGCATCGACACCGCCGAGGTCACGATGGCCGCGCGCGAGATCATGGACTCGGTCGGCCTCGGGCAGAAGTACGCCAACGAGATCCTCGGCAAGGTCCATCGCATCGGCAACAACCTCGGCATCCCCGAGCCGGCGCTGGCCGACACGCTCGAAGGACTCGAGGAGGACACCAAGGAAGAGACCGGCCTGGACGTGCGCTTCCCGCTCGACGTCGAGGGCGCCGAGGTGCTGCTGATCACGCCGTCGGCCGACTTCTTCTCCGAGCCGCACGTCGAGAGCCTGATCGGCTACGCCAAGGTCTTCCACGCCGCCGGCATCAGCTGGACGCTGAGCTCGAAGGCCTCCGAGGCGGCGAACTTCGCGCTCTTCATCGGCAACTACGGCCAGATGCAGAAGGTCTCGCAGCGCATCGCCGACGAGGCGCGGCGGCTGAACGTCAAGCGCATCGTCGTCGGCGAATGCGGCCACGCCTGGCGCGTCGCCTACAACTACTGGAACACGCTGGTCGGCCCGTTCGAGGGCTTCGACCCGCGCTACCCGGTGCCGCAGCACATCTGCGAGATGACCTGGGACCTGATCCAGCGCGGTGCGATCCGCTTCGACAAGGAAAAGAACGACGACCGCATCATCACCTTCCACGACTCGTGCAACGTCGCGCGTGCATCGCGGATGGGCGACATGCCGGGCGGGCAGTTCGTGATCCCGCGCGAGATCATCAAGGCCGCCGCCAACCGCTTCCACGACATGGCGCCCGAGACGATCCACGAGTCCACCTTCTGCTGTGGCGGCGGCGGCGGCCTGCTGACCGACGACCTGCTCGAACTGCGCGTCAAGGGCGCGCTGCCGCGCATGGAAGCGCTCAAGCACGTGGTCGACGACCACGGCGTCAACTTCATGGCCGCGATCTGTGCGATCTGCAAGGCGCAGTTCAGCAAGGTGCTGCCGTTCTACGGCTTCGACATGAGCATGATCGGCGGCGTGCACCAGATCGTCAGCCGCTCGATCCGCCTCGGCGAGCCGCACTGAACTCCAAGGAGCCCCCGATGTCCGCCGTCCCGCCCCAGACCAGCCCGCCCGC
This sequence comes from uncultured Rubrivivax sp., assembly GCA_937975735.1. Lineage (GTDB taxonomy): Bacteria > Pseudomonadota > Gammaproteobacteria > Burkholderiales > Burkholderiaceae_C > Rubrivivax. The sequence goes on along the minus strand of CALJUI010000448.1, from coordinate 15,841 downwards.
CGAGGTCAAGCCGCTGACCTTCCGGCGCTTCAAGGACAACGACTCCAAGCCGCACGCCTGGCAGGAGCAGATCTTCGACGCCGACCACTCGCACAAGTGCCCGACCTACATCCAGAGCACGCCGCCGTGCCAGGGGTCGTGCCCGTCGGGCGAGGACATCCGCGGCTACCTGAACATCGTGCGCGGCATCGAGAAGCCGCCCGCCGGCATCACCTGGCAGGAGTACGCCTGGCGCCGCCTGACCGAGGCCAACCCGTTGCCATCGGTGATGGGCCGCGTCTGCCCGGCGCCCTGCGAGTCGGGCTGCAACCGCAACCAGGTCGAGGACTTCGTCGGCATCAACTCGGTCGAGCATTTCCTCGGCGAGTACGCGATCGAGCATGGCCTGGCCTTCCACAAGCCGGCGCAGCGCAGCGGCAAGAAGGTCGCGGTGATCGGCGGCGGCCCGGCCGGCCTGTCGGCGGCCTACCAGCTCGCGCTGAAGGGCCACGACGTGACGATCTTCGACGAGCGCGCCGAGCTCGGCGGCATGATGCGCTACGGCATCCCCGGCTTCCGCACGCCGCGCACGGTGCTCGACGCCGAGATCCAGCGCATCCTCGACCTCGGCGTCGCCACGCGCATGAACTGCCGCATCGGCAGCGACGTCACGCTCGAGCAGATCCAGGCCGAGCACGACGCGGTCTTCCTCGGCCTGGGCGCGCAGAGCGGCCGCCCGCTGCCGGTCGACGGCGCCGACGCGCCCAACGTCGTCACCGCCACCGCCTTCCTGAAGGCCTTCAACGACGGCCGCATGAAGCACGTCGGCAAGCGCGTCGTCGTCGTCGGCGGCGGCGACACCTCGATCGACGTCGCGACGGTGGCGCGCCGGCTCGGCCACATCGACCAGGTGCACGAGAGCGACCGACCGGAGAACGCGATCGCCGGCTACGCCGCGCACGACGTCGCGACGCTGTCGGCACGCCAGGGCGCCGAAGTGACGCTGACCTCGATCTTCGCGGTCGACAAGATGCAGGCCAGCCGGCACGAGGTCGAACATGCGCTCGCCGAGGGCATCGCGATCCGCGGCGGCCTGGCGCCGGTGGCGGTTGTCCGCGATGCGAGCGGCCGCGCAACCGCGCTGCGCGTGATCCAGTGCGAGGCGAAGCTGGTCGGCGGCAAATTGCAGATCAACCAGGTCGAAGGCACCGAGGAGGACATCGAGGCCGACCTGATCGTCTCGGCGATCGGCCAGGCGGTCGACTTCACGGGCCTGGAGTCGCTGAACAACGGCAAGGGCGGCATCGCCAGCGACAGGAACTACCAGGTGCAGGACCAGCCGGGTCTGTTCGTCGGCGGCGACGTCGTGCGCCCGCACCTGCTGACCACCGCGATCGGCCACGGCGCGATCGCCGCCGACGGCATCGACCGCCACCTGCGTGGCGAGCCGATGGACAAGCGGCCGAAGATCGACGTGCACAGCTTCGACCTGACGCGCAAGATGATCGAGCGCGGGCTGCCGGTGACGCAGATCGCCGAGCCGCTGCGCGGCACCTGCGACAACACCGGTGCGATCCACAACTACGACAACCGCTCCGACCGCTACGTGATCCCGCACACCGAGCTGTTCCTCGGCCACTTCAACTACACGCCGCGGGTCAAGCGCAAGGTCGTCACGCTGACCGCGCAGGAGGCGCTGAACAACTTCGAAGAGCGCATGCTGCCGCTGCTCGAGGCCCAGGCCCAGGCCGAGGCCAAGCGCTGCATGAGCTGCGGCCAGTGCTTCGAGTGCGACAACTGCGTCGTCTACTGCCCGCAGACCGCGGTGTTCAAGGTGCCCAAGTCCAAGTCGACGACCGGCCGCTACGTCGACACCGACTACGCCAAGTGCATCGGCTGCCACATCTGCAAGGATGTCTGCCCTACCGGCTACATCCAAATGGGTTTGGGCGAGTAGCCATGCGCCGGCTCGCGCTCGCCCTGCTGCTGGTGGCCTGCACGGCCACCGCCGCACCGCCGCTGCCGGCGATCGAGCGCGCGGCGAAGGGCGCGCAGTGCGTCGAGGACACCGCGCTGATGCGCCGCCAGCATCCGACGCTGCTGAAGCACCAGCGCGACGAGACGGTGTTCGGCGGCATCCGCGGTGCCAAGCACAGCCTGAAGGACTGCGTCGCCTGCCATGCCGGCACGAAGACCGGCAGCGTGTCGGCCGGCCCCGGCGACTTCTGCGTCAGCTGCCACAGCTACGCGGCGGTGAAGATCGACTGCTTCGAGTGCCACACCGGCAAGCCGCCGGCGGTGGCCGCGAGGGCGCCGTGACCGACCGGCGCGGCTTCCTCGGCGTCGCCGCCGCGGCGGTCGGCGGGGTGATGCTCGCGCCCGGCGTCCGTCTGATCGAGATCGCGCAGGCCGCGCCGGCGACCACCGGCCCGACCGCCGGCGCCGACCCGAAGGTCCGCTGGGGCCTGCTGATCGACACGACGAAGTGCGCGCCCGGCTGCGACGACTGCGTCACCGCCTGCCAGACCGAGAACGGCCTGGCCGCGCCGACCAAGCGCACCGACCCGCAGTGGATCCGCAAGATCGAGATCAAGGAGATCAGGACCGGCCGCCAGGCCTCGGTGCCGGTGATGTGCCAGCACTGCGCCGAACCGCCCTGCGTCGACGTCTGCCCGACCGGCGCGTCGTTCAAGCGCGCCGACGGCATCGTGCTGGTCGACCGCCACAGCTGCATCGGCTGCCGCTACTGCGTGATGGCCTGCCCGTACCAGGCGCGCAGCTTCGTGCACGAGCCGGTCGCCGACCAACTCCCGGACGTGCCGCGCGGCAAGGGCTGCGTCGAGAGCTGCACGCTGTGCGTGCACCGCATCGACCGGGGCGACAAGATGACCGCCTGCGCCGAAGCGTGCACCAAGGCCGGCCACGGCGCCATCGTCTTCGGCGACCTCAACGACCCGGACAGCGAGATCGCGCGCCGAGTGCGCGAACTGCGCACGACGCAGCTGCGCGCCGACCTTGCGCTCGACCCCGGCGTGCGCTACCAGGGACTGTGACCATGGACCCGGCGCACGACACCCCTCGCTTCTGGCTGCTGGTCGCGGCCGGCGCGCTGGTCACGGTGATCGGCCTGGCCGCGGCACACTACATGGACGTCCACGGCCACGTCGTGACCGGCATGAACAACCAGGTCGTCTGGGGCCTGCCGCACGTGTTCGCGATCTTCATGATCGTCGCGGCGTCGGGCGTGCTCAACGTCGCATCGATCGGTTCGGTCTTCGGCCAGACGGTGTACAAGCGCCGCGCACCGCTGTCCGGGCTGCTGTGCCTGGCGATGCTGGCCGGCGGCCTGATGGTGCTGATGCTCGACCTCGGCCGGCCCGAGCGGCTGATCATCGCCGCGACGCACTACAACTTTGCCTCGGTGTTCGCCTGGAACGTCTTCCTGTACTCGGGCATGGCGGCGATCGTCGCGGTCTACCTGTGGACGATGTTCGAGCGGCGCATGAACCGCTTCTCGCGCCCCGCCGGCATCGCGGCGCTGGTCTGGCGCTTCGTGCTGACCACCGGCACCGGCTCGATCTTCGGCTTCCTGGTCGCGCGTCAGGCCTACCAGTCGGCCCTGCTGGCGCCGCTGTTCATCGTGCTGTCGTTCGGCTGGGGGCTGGCGGTGTTCCTGATCGCGCAGTCGGTGATGTACGGCTGGAACCGCCGCCACCTGGCGCCGGCGGTGCAGCGCCGCATGGCGCGGCTGCTCGCCGTCTTCGTCGGCGCGTCGCTGTACCTGGTGGCGGTCTACCACCTGACCAACCTGTACTTCGCGCGCCAGGGCGCCTTCGAGGCCTTCATCCTGCGCGACGGCGGCCTCTACCCGCTGCTGTTCTGGATCGGCTACGTGCTGCTGGGCAGCGTCGTGCCGCTGGTGCTGCTGTTCCACCCGCGCTGGGGCGGCGAGCGCGGCATGCGCGCCGCGTCGCTGCTCGTCGTGCTCGGCGCCTTCGCCTGGCTGTTCGTCTTCATCATCGGCGGCCAGGCCTTCCCGCTCGAGATCTTCCCCGGCCACGAGGTACGCAGCAGCTTCGGCGACGGTGCGGTGACGCCGTACACCCCCGCCTGGCCCGAGTGGCTGCTCGGCCTGGGCGGCGTCGGCGCGGCCTTCCTGATCACGATCGTCGGCGTGCGCGTGCTCGACTTCATGCCGCAGGACGACCTCGCGCAGGAGACGGCGGCATGACGTCGCGCCTGCTGGTCTCCGCCGCGCACAAGTCCTCCGGCAAGACGACGGTCGCGCTCGGGCTGTGCGCCGCGCTGGCCGAACGGGGCCTGGCGGTGCAGCCGTTCAAGAAGGGCCCCGACTACATCGACCCGATGTGGCTCGGCCGCGCGGCCGGCCGGCCCTGCTTCAACCTCGACATGCACCTGATGGACCCGGCGGCGCTGGACGCCTGCTTCGCGGCCGGCGTGCAAGGTGCCGACATCGCGGTGGTCGAGGGCAACAAGGGCCTGTTCGACGGCCTCGCGCTGGACGGCAGCAACAGCAACGCCGCGCTGGCGCACCGCCTCGGGCTGCCGGTGCTGCTGGTGATCGACGCGCGCGGCATGACGCGCGGCATCGCGCCGCTGCTGCTGGGCTACCAGGCCTTCGACCGCGACCTGCACATTCGCGGCGTGATCCTCAACCGTGTCGGCGGCGCGCGTCACGAGGCCAAGCTGCGCGCGGCGATCGCGCACTACACCGACCTGACGGTGATCGGCGCGGTCGCCGAGGACCCGCTGCTGGCGACGACCGAGCGCCACCTGGGCCTGATGCCCACCGCCGAGGTCGACGGCGTCGCCGACCACGTGCGCACGATCGGCCGGCGCATCGGCGAGCAGGTCGATCTGTCCGCGGTGCGGCGCCTGGCGGAGTCGGCCCCGCCGATGCCCGGGCCCGCAGTGCCACCGGCGCCGGCATCGGCGCGCCGCGCCGACCTGCGCATCGGCATTGCACGCGATCGCGCCTTCGGCTTCTACTACCCCGACGACCTCGCCGCGCTCGAGGCCGCCTGCGCCGAGCTGGTCTTCATCGACACCTTGCACGACAGCCGGCTGCCGCCGCTCGACGGCCTGTTCATCGGCGGCGGCTTCCCCGAGGCCTGCATGGCCGCGCTGGAAGCCAACGCCGCGCTGCGCCACGAATTGCGCCGCGCGATCGAGGCCGGCCTGCCGACCTATGCCGAGTGCGGCGGCCTGATGTTCCTGGCGCGCCGCATCCGCTGGCAGGGCCGCAGCGCCGAGATGGTCGGCGCGATCCCGGCCGACGCGGTGATGCGCGCACGGCCGGTGGGGCGCGGCTACGTCGAGCTGGAGGAAACCGCCGCGATGCCGTGGGTCGGCGGCGACGGCGGCACGTTGCGCGGCCACGAGTTCCACCATTCGACGCTGGAGAACCTCGACCCCGGCGTGAAGTTCGCCTACCGCGTGCGGCGCGGGCACGGCATCGACGGCCATCACGACGGGCTGCTGGTGCACCGGCTGCTGGCCAGCTACGCCCACCTGCGCCATGCCGCCGGCGCGGCCTGGGCGCCGCGCTTCGTCGACCACGTGCGGCGGCTGAAGACCACCGCCCCCGCCGAGCCGGTGGCGGCCTGAGGACGAAGCCATGATGGCCGCACTGCAACGCACGATCGACGTCCAGGGCCGCGCCGTGCCGACCGACAGCGAGGGCTACCTGCTCGATCTGAACGACTGGTCCGAGGACTTCGCGCGCGCACTGGCCCGCCAGGAAGGCCTGACCCTGACGCCGGCGCACTGGGAGGTGATCCGGTTCCTGCGCCAGCACTTCCACGAGCGCGGCGTGCAGGCGCAGGTGCGCGTGATGATCAAGCACTTCACCCGGGTCTGGGGCCCCGAGCGCGGCAGCAACCACCACCTGCACGACATGTTCCCGATCGGCGGGCCGCAGAAGCAGGGCAACCGCCTGGCCGGCCTGCTTCGCACCAAGGGCGAACACTGATGAGACCCACCCCCGAAGCGGCTTCGCCGCTCCCCCTCAAGGGGGCGCAACCAGCGGACCGGCGAAGCCGGATCCGCGGTTGCCGCTTGAAGCGCACGGCGGAAGGTCATCGTCGCCGCACTGACGCGGCCGCTTGGCCGCATTGAAAGGAAACTCCGATTGTTCCAAGTCACGACATCCGCGGCACAGGAGATCCTGGCCGCCGCCGCGCGCAGCGACGCCGCCGGGCTGGCGCTGCGCGTCGCCGCGCGCCAGGTGGCCGACGGCTCGATCGAGTACGGCCTGGGCTTCGACGAGGAGCGCGAGGACGACACGCCGGCCTCCTTCGGCGGCCTGACGGTGCTGGTCGGATCGCCGAGCCTGCCACTGCTCGACGGCACCGTGCTCGACTACGTCGAGATCGAGCCAGGCCGCTTCGACTTCGTCTTCATCCCCGCGCCGGAGGACGTCGTCCCCGGCGCGCCGGCCGCCGCCAAGGCCTGCGGCAACGGCGGCTGCAGCGGCTGCAGCTGATTCCAAGGAGCCTGCCATGAACTCCTTCGTCGAGATCCCCGCGCTGATGGCGGCCTGCCGGCCGGCCAGCGGCACCGTGCACCTGGTCGGCGCCGGCCCCGGCGACCCGGACCTGCTGACGCTGCGCGCCGCGCGCCTGCTGGCCACCGCCGACGTCGTCGTCTACGACCACCTGGTCGGCCCCGGCGTGCTGGCGCTGATCGGCCCGCAGGTGCGGCGCGAATACGTCGGCAAGGAGCGCAGCCACCACACGATGGCGCAGGCCGACATCAATGCAATGCTGGTGCGGCTGGCGCGCCAGGGGCTGCAGGTGGTGCGGCTGAAGGGCGGCGACCCCTTCGTCTTCGGCCGCGGCGGCGAGGAGCTGCAGCAGCTGGTCGCCGAAGGCGTGCGCTTCGAGGTCGTGCCCGGCATCACCGCGGCCTGCGGCGTGTCCAGCTACGCCGGCATCCCGCTGACCCACCGCGACCATGCGCAGAGCTGCACCTTCGTCACCGGCCACCTGAAGGACGGCAGCTGCGACCTGGATTGGCCGACGCTGGCGCGGCCGCGCCAGACGGTGGTGATCTACATGGGCCTGTCGGGCCTGGCGACGATCTGCGAACGGCTGATCGAACACGGCCTGCCCGCGGACTGGCCCGCCGCGGTGGTCTCCGACGGCACGCTGCCGACGCAGCGCATCGTCGTCGCGACGCTGGCGACGCTGGCCGCGGAGGTGGCGCGCGCCGGGCTGGCGTCGCCGTGCCTGACGATCGTCGGCGAGGTGGTGCGGCTTCGGGAGCAGCTCGACGACCGCACGCGAACGGGCCAGCAGGCCGCTGTGCCCGCATTCGCCGCGTGCGCCTGATCGCTGCGCCGGAGGCGTGACTCCGCGGCCGCGATGCTGAACTGGCTGGACCGCCTGCCGTGGATCTGGGTGCTGCTGTTCGCGGCCTGGATGGCCGTCGCGCCGATCGTGCCCGAGCCCCATCTGCTGGAGAAGCTGCGCATGCTGGCCCAAGGCACGCTGACCCGCCCGCTCGACGTGCTCGACCTGGCGATGCATGCGGCGCCGATGCTGCTGGGGGCAGTGAAGCTGTGGCGACAGCGGCGCCCACACAAGCATTGATCGCGCGGGGCTCGACACCGGCTATTGAGGCCCTCGACCATGCGATGGCTTCTTCTCATCGCCGGAGCGCTGTCGACGACGGTTGCGATGGGCTTTGCCGTCGTGTACGTCCTCAGTGAACGCCAGCTCAGCGATCGGCAGCCGGTGTCCCGTTTCGATGTCCCCATTCCGAGCGACGCAGCCAGCATCGAGAAGGGCCGCCACATCGCGCGCACGCGAGGCTGCTTCGGCTGCCATGGGCAGCAGCTCCAGGGGCACGACTTCGACGAGCAGTGGGACTGGCCGCAGCGCGCGGTGGCGCCGAACCTCGCCCGCTACGCACGGGCGCACGACGCGCGGACGCTGGAAGCGGCGATCCGGCAAGGCATCGGTGCCGACGGGCGCGAGCTGATGTCGATGCCCTCGTTCAACTTCGCGCGGCTCCGTGACGACGATCTGGCGGCGCTGATCGCCTTCCTGCGCGCCGCGCCGGTCGTCGACGTCGCGTTGCCGAGCCCGGCGCTGGGTTGGCGCGCCCGGTGGGACATCGCGTGGGGCCGGGAACTGTCGATGGCGGACTGGGCGGCGATGGTGCCGCCGCTGAAGCTGGACCCCGCGGCCGCCCCGGTGCTGGCGCAAGGCGAGTACCTCGCGATGACGATGTGCAACGAATGCCACGGGCTCGACCTGCGCGGCAAGAGCCACCGCAGCGGCTGGGACAGCGGCCCGGCGACGCCCGACCTGGCGCTCGTCGCCGCGTACGACCGGACGCAGTTCGAGAAACTGGTCAAGAGCGGCGTGTCGGCGGACGGGCGCCGGCTCGGGCTGATGGCCCTGGTGGCACCTGACCGCTTCCCGTCGCTGAGCGACGCGGAAGTCGACAGCCTCTACGCCTTCCTGCGCTCGCTCGCGGGGACACCGGCACCGGACGCCTTCTGGCGGCCCTGATGGCTGCTCTCGGGACCGGTCTTCAACCCGGCGCGGCGAACTCGAGCGCCGAAGGCGACCGGCAGCCGACGATCGCCGGCGCCTCGTGGACGAGGTCGTCGCTCTCCAGCGCCGCCACCATGAACAGCGCGAAGTCCACCCGGCGCGTGAGATTGCTCTTCAGCACGGGGTCGCCCACGTGCCGGCTCCACACCGGCAGGCCCTGGCTTTCGCCTTCCTCGAGATCGCTGCCGCGCACGACCGTCCAGCGCGTCTCGCTCGCGAACACGCGCCGGCACGCCTCGACCTGATCGTCGAGGTCGGCGAAGCGCGCCAGCCGCGCGAGCCATCCGAACACCGCGACGAAGACCCGCAACGACCGCGGATAGACGTCCTGGCCGTCACGCGTGATGTGCCAGCCGCAGGAGAAGATCAACCGTGCGCCCGGCTGCGCGAAGTCCAGGACGGCCTGGGCCGTGCCGGTCGCGTATTGCTGAACGCCCCAGGGCACCAGCACGACGAGCACCCCGTCGCAGCCGGCAACCGCCTTCTCGATGACGTCACGGTCGTTCGTCGCGCCGGGAACGATGCCGACCCGACCCTTGAACTCGTCGAGCTTGCCGACGCTGCGCGGCCGACATACGCAAACGACCTCGTGGCCCCGGTCCAGCGCCTGCCGCACCATGTAGCGCCCGAGCTTGCCCGAGGCCCCGACGATGCACACCTTCATTCACGACCTCCCTGCGGCCAGTCCTCATCGGACCCCTGCGGACGGGGCAACGACGCTCGATTGTCCCTGTCGATTGCCGATGGGCTGGATGGGTAGGGCCGGATCGTCGCTGAGCGTCTTCAGGAACGCGACGAGGTCGGCGACTTCCGAAGCCGACAGACGGACCGGCCGCCGCTGCTCGTGGCCGGCGCCGCCGTGGGCCAGTTCGGAATGCCCCACGGTCGCCGCCGGCGCGCGCATGTAGTGCGCCACGACCTGCTCCAGCGATCCGAGCTGACCGGCGTGCATGTAGGGCGCGCGCTCGGCGACGTTGCGCAGGCTCGGCGTCTTGAACGCGCCCTCCATGCCGTGATCGTCGGTGGCGATGAAGCGCAGTTCCTGGCACGCATCGGCGGCGGCGTCGCTGTAGCGGCCCAGGCAGTTGAACTCGTCGTGCTGCACACGGGCCAGCGCCGCGCCGCGGCCGCGGTCGGGCCGCGCGGACTCGCGCTGCGGGACGCCGGTGTTGTGGAAGTGCTGGTCCGTGAGCAGCGGGCCGTTGTGGCAGGTGGCGCACTGCGCCTTGCCGATGAACAGGCGCAGGCCGCCGACCTCCTGCGGCGTCAGCACCGCCTGCCCCGCGCGGTCGCCGGCCAGCACCGCAGCCGCGTAGCGGTCGAAGCGGGACTCGGCGGGCGCGATCGTCCGCTCGTGCGCGGCGATCGCCTTGCCCAGGTTGGCGAAGCTGCGGTTGACTGCGTCGCGCTGCGCGCTCGACAGGTTCGCCCAGGCCTGTCGCTCCCGCGCATCGCCGAGCGGCCCGGCATCGTCGGGCACGCCCTGCAGCGACGGGAACGGACCGAACACGGCTTCGTACTCGGCGCGGTAGTGCGTCTGCAGCAGTTGCACCAGACGCGCGCGGTTGCTGCCGTGTTCGACCGCATCCTCGAGCGGGCCGAGCGCCTGCGACCACAGGCTGTCCTTTCGTCCGTCCCAGAACAGCCAGGGGCTGTGCGCAGCGGCAGCGATGGGCATCGTCCGGCGGCCGCCGGTGCCGACCCCCTGGCCGACGGGCCGGCCATCCTGGAAGCCGCGTGCCGGATCGTGGCAGGTCGCGCAGGCGACGAGGCCGTTCTTCGACAGCCGCGTGTCCTCGAACAGGCGCCGGCCGAGCGCGGCGGCTTCAGGCCGGCCTTCATAGGCGTTCGACCCATCCGCCGGCGGCGCCGGCAGGCGCGACAGCATCATCGAGCCGAGCGTGGCCTTGTCGACGTCGGACCAGGAGGCGCCGGTCGGTGCGGCAAATGCGGTGATCGCGCCGACCGACGCAGCCAGTGCCAGGCCGGCTTGAAGCAGCACGCAAAGCGGGTGTCTCATGGCCCCTCCTTCAGCGGCGCAGGCCGGCGTGGTCGACGATGACGTTGAACGCGACGACGTCGCCGGCCTCGCCGGCGCGGACGTCCAGCCGCATGTCCCACCAGCCCGTCATGCTGAACTTCATGCCCTCGAGCAGGTAGACCCCCGGCGAGATCTCGCGAGTGACCCGCGGTTTGGTCGGAAAGCCATGACGGTGCTGGGGCATGCCGCCGTCGAAGCCGATACGGGCATCGGTGACCGGCGAGCCGTCGGGCGCGCTGACGCGCACCTGCCAGCTGTGCATCTGGTTGATCGCCGGCCACGCGGCCGGCGGCTCCAAGCGCACGACGAAGGCGCCGTGGCGGCTCGGGTGCTGCAGGCTCAGGTCCAGGTCGGCGGGCACCGAGCCGCAGCCGGTGATCGACAAAGTGGCCACCGCCAGGGCCACGTGGGGCAGGAAAGTCCGAAACGACATGTTCAGGGCTCCATGGAGTCGTGTTGCTGGGGCTCGCGCCGGACACGCCGGCATCGGGTGCGAAGGGAGAAGATGTCGGGACAGCGACTGGAGGCCGGGCGGCGTCAGCCGCTGGCGGCGTCGATGCCGGCCTGGAGGTCGGCCGGCACGGGCATCGACCGGAATCCGCTGACGTCGGCGCCGCCGGTGTTGCCCGCGGGCACCCACAGCCAGGTCTTCAGCGCGGCGCCCGCGATGCGCCAGGCCTGGCCGACGGACTCGCCCGCCAGATCGTGCCGCAGCGCCCAGCGGAACATGATCCAATGGACGCGTACATGCTCGACCGTGGACCGCTGGGCGAGCACGTGGGCGCGCTCGAGGTGCACGAACGCCGACGAGTACTCGCCGCGCGACTCCCGCCGCGCGGCCATATCGAGCTCGTGCTGGACCCAAGGGCGGATGCGCCGGCCGTATCGGGGTGAGAGGTTCATCGTGCGGCTCCTGACGTGGCGGTTGCGATGGAGGGCGATTCTCATGAGCCGTGTCCTCGCCGACTTGAACAATTCGGCTGACTTGCGCCGAGCGACGCGATGACCGGGTTGCACACCGGCGCGCTCGAAGGCCTCGATCGCGCTGTCCGGATGACCCGGGCCAATGCGTCGACCGGCCGCATCTACTTCTGGCCCGGGGGCAGCCTGTGGATCGGTCAGGGCCAGGGCCGCACGCAATGGCACGCCCACCATGCGCACCAGATCACCGTGGCGCCGGAAGGCCTGTTCCGCTTTCGAACCGATCCGGACGGCGCGTGGACGCCTTTCGAAGGGGCCGTCGTCCCGAGTCACTGCGCGCACCAGTTCGAGGTCGACGCGATCCGGATCGTTCATCTCTTCATCGAACCGGAGAGTCAGGCGGGCCGCGATCTGACCGAGCGATTCGGCGCCGCGTCGGTGGCGCAGTTGCCCGCCGACGACAGCCGCGCGGTGGCTCGCACGCTGTTCACGCGCTTCGACTCCGGGCCGCAGCACACGTCGATGGTCGAGGCCGCCATGGCGGCGATCGCGGGCTTGTGCGGCGCGACGACCGAGCCGGACCGGACGCTCGACCCGCGCCTCGTGCGGGCACTCGAATTCATCCGCGCGCGCATCCGCCACCCCATCGCGCTGGGCGACGTGGCCAACGAGGTCGCGCTGTCGGAGAGCCGGTTCCGCCACCTGTTCGTCGCCCAGACCGGCTGCTCGTTCCGCGCCTACCTGCTGTGGCTGCGCATCAACCTGGCGATCGAGGCGGTGATGGCAGGGGCGACCTGGACCGATGCGGCGCACGATGCCGGCTTCGCGGACTCCGCGCACCTGACGCGCACCCACAAGCGGGTGTTCGGCATCGAACCCACCGCGATCCGGCCGATGGCGACCGAGGCCGAGGGGCGGATACGCCGCTGAAAGCGGACGACTCAGCCGCTACGTTCAAGCCGGCCGCTCGTCGTCGTCCCATGATCCGCAGCCACGAACCCGCCGGGTTCGCCTCAACCGAAAGGAATCCCGATGAACGCTTCTTGCACCCCTTCTTGCCGATGTGTCGACTGCGCCTGTGACGCTTGCGCCTGCCAGGACACCGCCGCCACGCCGCCGCTGGCCTACCCGGCGGCGTGCGCGTGTTCGGGCCGCTGCGCCTGCGACGGCAGCGAGTCCGGCTGCGCCTGCAATGGCGCCGGCGCGGCGCGCTGAGCTGGACGGCCGCGACCGCCGGCCGACAGGTGGCCGGTCGCGCCATCCGCCGAGATTCGACGCACGCGGTGGATGGGTCGATCGGTCGATCGCTGATCCCACCGTCGCCCGCTTCTCGCCGCTCATCGCTGGACAGGGGTAACCTGTGCGCATCCGCCGACGCGATCTGCTCCTGACCACCGCGGCCGCCGTTGTGCCGGCAGGCGCGGCGGCCATGGACCGCTCGCCTCTCGGCTTCGCGCTCGGCAGCGGCGTGCTGCACGGCTGGGCGCATGTCGGCATCGTGCGCGGCTGTATGCGCGCCGGCATCCGCCCCGACGCGATCGCCGGCACCAGCGGCGGGGCCGCGGTGGGGGCGCTATGGGCGGCAGGCCTGGCGCCGGACGCGATCGTCGACACCGTCCGCCGCTTCGACTGGCAGGACACGCCGAGCGCGCTGCCCGCCTTGCTGGGCCTGCGGCGGCGCAACGACACATTGCGCCAGGCGGTGGACCGCGCCGTCGGCGAGCGCCGCATCGAGGACCTGCCGGTGCGCTTCGCGGCGGTGGCCAGCGATGCGCTGTCGGGCGAGTCGGTGCTGATCGACCGCGGGCCGGTCGGGCTCGCGGTGGAAGCGTCCTGCGCGGTGCCGGTGCGCAACGAGCCGGTGCCGATCGGCGGCCTCGCGCTGCTGGACGGCAGCCTGACCGCGCCGGTGCCGGTGGCCGCGGTGCGGCAACTGGGCGCGCGCCGCATCGTCGCCGTCGACGTCGCCTACCGACCCTACGAGGAGGCGCCGTCGTCGGGCTCGGACTACGCGTTCCAGGCGATGCATATCCTGACCAACGCGCTGGCCCGCGAGCAGACCGAACAGGCCACGCACCTGATCAAGCTCGACGTGCATCACCTGATGCGCCATCGCCTCGACGTCGACGCGCTGATCGACGCCGGCGAGGCGGCGCTGATGCAGCTTGCGCCGACGCTGCAGAAGAGTTGACGGCCTAGCGCGAACCCGCCACCCGCGCCTCGACCGCGAACACCGCCGCCTCCACCCGCGAACTCAGGTTGAGCTTGGCGAGGATGTGGCGCACGTGCAGCTTGACGGTGTCGTGGCTGATGTCCAGCGCCCGCGCGATCGTCTTGTTGCTCTCGCCGCGCGCCAGGTGGTCGAGGATCTCGCGCTCGCGCTCGGTCAGCGACGCCAGCTGGCCCTGGCGGTCGTCGCTCTTGGCGCCGTCCTGCAGCAGCTGGGCGAGCTTCAGCGTCATCGCCGGCGCGACGATCAGCTCGCCCTTCGCGGCCTTGTCGATCGCCGCGATCACGTCCTCGGGCTCCATGTCCTTCAGCAGGTAGCCGCGCACGCCGGCGCGCAGCGCGGCCGACAGGTCGGCCTCGGCGTCGCTCATCGTCAGGATCAACGCCGGCGTGTCGATGCCCTCGGCGCGGATGCGGCGCAGCAGCGTCAGGCCGTCGGTGGCCGGCATGCGCAGGTCGAGCACGACCAGGTCGGGCCGCTCCTTGCGCAGCACGTCGGCGAGCTGGTCGGGGTCGCCGAGCGCCGCCACCACCTCCATGCCGGCACGCTGGCGCAGCAGGTCCGACAGGCCGTTGCGGCACAGCGCATGGTCGTCGACGAGCACGACGCGCGGCGCGGTCACGACGTCCCCCCCGACGCCGGCAGCGGGAACGCGAGCCGCACGCGCGTGCCGCCGCCTTCGCGCGCGCCGACGTCGAGCCGGCCGCCCAGGCGCTGCGCGCGTTCGCGCATGATCTGCACGCCGTAGTGGCCCCCGGCGGGCGGCTCGGCCGGCAGCCCGGCGCCGTCGTCCTCGACCAGGATCTCGACCTCGCCCCGGCCGGCCGCGGCGATGCACAGCCGCGCATGCTGTGCGGCGGCATGGCGGGCGATGTTGGCCAGCGCCTCCTGCACGATGTGGAAGACCTGCGCCTCGTCCTCCGGAGGAAGGCGCAGTTCCGGCAGCTCGTTGCTGAACGCGAGTTCGGTGCCGGTGGTCTGCCGGAAGGCCTGCGCGTGCGCGCCCAGCGCATGCACCAGGCCGCGCGGGTCCATCGGCGCGCGGTAGTGGGTCAGGATGCCGCGCAGGCTGGCGTGCGCCTCGGTGACGGCGCGGCGCACCTCGTCCGCGTAGCGCAGCGCGCGCGCCTCGTCGCGGCCGCGCAGTGCGTCCTGCAGCAGCGGCATGCGCATCTTCACGAAGGCCAGCGACTGCGCCAGCGAGTCGTGCACCTCGGCGGCCATCATCTGGCGTTCGCTGATCAGGCTGGCGCGCAGCTGCGCGCGTTCCAGGCGGGCGTTGTTCAGCGCCAGGCCGAGCAGTTCGCCGATCGACCGCAGCATCGCCTGGATCTCGGCCGAAGGCGCCTCGCGGTCGCCGTAGAAGAGGTTGTAGACGCCCAGCACGCGGCCGCGGTGCTGCAGCGGCACGGCCAGCAGGTGCAGTCCGCGCTGCTCGAAGAAGGCGTCGTGGGTGCGCGTGGCGCAGTCGCTCAGGTCGGCCGCCCAGACCACCTGCTGCGCATCGGCCGAGGTGCCGCAGTGGCCGCAGTGCCGGTCGACCGCGTCGGGGCCGCCGCACAGGTTCGCCGGCAGGCGGTGGGCGCTGACGAGCTGCAGCCGGTCGCCCTGCTCCGACAGCACGCGCACCGCGCCCGCCTGCGCGCCGGCCAGGTCGACGATCGGCGCCAGGAAGCGCTGCAGCAGTTCGTCCAGGTCGTGCCCGGTCGACAGGCCGGCGGCGATTTCGGCCAGCAGACCGGGGCTCGGCGGGCCGCTCTCGCCGTGACTGCCTGCGTCGATGAAGGGGTGGGAACGATCCATGAACACCGTGTTCGGGGCGACGCCCGAGGGGCGCGCCGGGTCGGCAAGCCAGGGTAGTCCCTAGGGTAAACGGATTCGTCCGGGCCGGGCATGGGGTATTCATCAGCCACGGGTGATAAACGAACGATCGAGCGCTTGATCCAACTCAATGGAGGTCGGTGGTCGCCGGGTACTGTGCAGGGTATTCGACCCGCTCTTCCTTACAAGGAGTCCGCATGGACCTGCTCGACTTCGCCCGCGGCCCGGCGCTGGCCGTCGCGGTGGCCGTCTTCGTGATCGGCA
>CALJUI010000447.1 GCA_937975735.1 uncultured Rubrivivax sp. | reverse complement strand
CGAAGCGCGTGGACATCGCGAGCTGCTCGTCGAGCATTGATTGAGGCGCGAAGCCCAGCAGCCCGATGCCCCAGGGCCGCGTGCCCAGCCGCTCGGTCGTCTCGCGAAGCAGCTTCTCGAGCGGCGCGCCCTTGAGCATCGCGAACGCGACCATCGGCAGCGCGCCGCCGGTGGCCACGGCGTCGGCGAACGCGGCGGTGTCGGACACGCGCGTCATCGGACCCTGCACGATCGGGTAGCGCAGGCCCAGCGCCTGCGCCAGCGGCGCGCCTTCGGACAGCGACGCCTGCGCATGCGCCAGCGCCGGCAGGCTGGCCACGGCCTCGTCGATGGCCTGGAACACGGCGCGCACGCTGCCGTAGCGGCTGCGCCAGGCGGCGGCGAAGGCCACGTCCTGGCCGATGGGCAGCAGGGCACGCGCCGGGTCCTGCCAATGCGCCTGGCCGTCCACGCGGGCGCGCAGATCGTCGAAGCCCAGGCCGTCGGCCTCGGTCACGAAGCGTCGTGCGGCGGTCAGCGACGGGCGCACCAGCAGACGAAAGTACTGCCCCTCTTCGCCCTGCCCGACGGCCTGCGTTTCGCTGCCCGCCAGGTTGCGGATGGTCTGCGCCAGCGACGCCGGCAGCCGCACCTCGTCCATCAGCAGCAACTGCGCGTCCAGCACGCCGCCGCTGACGCCCACCGCATGCGCGGCCGCCGCGACCTGCGGCGTCACACCGCCGCGCAGGAACATCGGCAGCGTCGTGCGGCCGCGCCATTGCTGCACCAGGATGAAGCTGGCGTTCTCGCCGACGAAGCCGCCGGACTCGTTGCCCTTGATCAGCAGCGCATCGGCCTCCGCGTCCAGCGCTCGCGCGCTCCAGCGGCCATGGCGAACCTCGACGGCCAGGCGCACGCCCTGCGTGCGCAAGGCCGCCCACGGCGACGACGCACCGTCCCCGGCATCGAGCAGCATCGCCTCGTCGACGAACACCCATGCCAAGCCCTGCCCTGCATGGCGCGCCAGCGCAGCCAGCATGCGCGGCGTGGCGCGGTCGAGCTTGACCCCGAAGCCGCGTGGCGCGAACCGCGCCAGCCGGTCGAGGGCCGCCTCGGTGCGCGCCTCGTCCGTGTCGAGCTCCGCGTTGTACACGCCCACGCCGCCGGCGCGGCTGGCCGCGATCGCGAGGGAGGCATCCCCCCAACCAGCCGGCGTGAAGGCGAACTTGACGAAGTCGGACATGGCAGAAAACCACCGTGCGCAAGGCACCGGCAGTGTCATCTCATACTCGGGTGGAACGTACCATGCTGCGGTGCATCAGTGCCCCCCTAGACCCGGGGTTGGACCGGCACGATGGCACTGAAACCGGACCATTTGTGGGGCACGCCCAACGCCGAGCCGGCGGTCGCTCGAAGCCGTGTCGAAGCCTGTCAGCCGCGCGAGGGCGGTTATCGTTGGGTGGTGCGCAGCAGATCCGCTGGCCCGCGACGGTGGGGCCCTTGCGGACGATGCAGCCCGCCCCATCGCATCGACAGGCGGCCCGACGTTTTCCCGCCTCCTTCAGCTTCAGAGCCCATAGATGAATCCATTGCCATTGTTCGCCCTGGTGGGCGTCGCACTCATGGTCGCCTCCTGTGGAGGCGGCGGCTCGCCGCAGGCCGCGCCGGGCAACCCGGACCCCATCGCCGCGGCCACGTCCACGGCCAACAACAACGCGCAATGCCGCGCGATCGCGCCCTTCTACTGGGAGATCGGGAACGCCTCGGGGGTCCTGGCCAGCGGCAGCGTGGGCCTTCGTGGCAACGGCCAACCCTGGCAGCGCAACGACGCCATGGCCATCGCATCGGCTTCCAAATGGATCTATGCGGCCTACGCGGTCGAGCGCGCGGGAGGTGTGCTGGACCCTGTCAATGACATCCCGTTCCTGAACTTCACCAGCGGCTACAGCAACTTCAACAACATCGAGTGCCGCACCTTGGAGACCGTGGCCGACTGCAACAACGGGACCCGCAACGGGGCGGAAGCTGCCGCTGGCGTGATCCACTACAACGCAGGCCACTTCCAGACCCATGCCGTGGCATTGGGGCTCGGGCCGCTGGTCGCGGGGACGCTGGCTCCGGAAGTGCGCTCGCGCATTGGCAACGATGTCGCGCTGGAGTACGCCGAGCCACAACTGGCGGGCGGGGCGCGCTCGACGCCCGGCGCGTACGCCACGTTCCTGCGAAAGATGCTCGGCTCATCGCCTGCGTTGCGCATCGGCAACATGCTTGGCAGTCACGCGGTCTGCACCCTCCCGGGGCCCAACTGCAACGCCGACGCGCCGCCCATCCTGCCGGAAGCCTGGCACTATTCGCTCGGCCATTGGGTGGAGGATGACCCCGCCGCGACGCCCACGTCCAACTTCGCCTACAGCAGCGGCGGCGCGTTCGGCTTCTACCCCTGGATCGACTTCAACCGCACGTTGTACGGCATGGTGGCGCGGGAAGACCTGAGCGTGGGAGGCGCCGGCTACCCGTCAGCCGTTTGTGGTCGCCTGATCCGACTGGCCTGGAAGACCGGCACGGCCCAGTAGGGCTACATGTCTCCACGCGGGGGCTGACCGGGACCCGCCAGCCCTGCCCGAGCCTGTTCAGGCCGGCACGATCAGGGCCGACGCGGCCCGAGGCCCAGGTCGATCCGGAAGACGCCCTCATTCACCGGGCTGCTTGTCTCGGTTCCCGGCACGGCGCGGGTGAAATACAGGAACGGCCCCTGCGCCGTGATGAAGTACTCCGGGTCCTGCCGCAACCGCACCGGCGAGAGTTCATTGGTCAGCATCCGGAAGTCATCGACCGCGGGGTCGATGCCGGTCAGCGCCAGATGCGTAGGCACCGTCACGTCGCTGGCGCGCTTGCTGCTGCTGGCGGTCATGTAGACATACGTCTTGCCGTTGTGGATGAAGGGCTCGGGCGTGGCGATGAAAGGCGTCTCGTCAGGCGCACGGATCGTTTTCACCAGGGTCCACACCGGCTCCAGCGGCAGGGTCCGCGCGACCAGCCTGTACACACGCATCTCGGTGCGCGCGGCCACCGTGATGAACACCATGTCCCCGCCGAGTTCGGGCGCCTCGAACATGAACACGCCGCGCTTCTCGGTGGCGTCAAAGGTCAGTTGCTCCAGCTTGCGTGTCGCCGTGTCGAACACCAGGACCTGCTGGTAGCGCCCGCCACTGGGGTGAGGCACGCCATTGACGAAGGCCAATTTCGAGGTACCCGTGACCCACCGAACGCTCAGGCCCACCCCGATCCACGGTGCCGTGCGCTCGCGACCGATCGGATCGGACAGTTCCCGCCAGTAGATCAACGGCCCGGTGCCGCTGGCGTACGTGACCATCGGCGTCTCGTCGTCGATGGACTGGGACGGCCCAGGCGAGATCCTGCCCAGGCCGCCGTCGATGAAGGAAGCCGTCCAAGACCCGTTCACCATGGTCGCCAGACCGATGCCCGTTGTCTCGGGCGTGATGGGCACGCCGGGCGCGTAGCGTGTGTAGATCAGTTGCGAGCCCGCCTTGGAGAAGACCCACTCCGGCCCGTTGCCGAAGTCCGAGTAGTAGGCGGCGCCGATGTCCACCCACTCCCCGCGCCCGTTGGGCGGGTAGATGAAGCCCGACTCGAACTCGATGTAGCCGATCCACAGCCTGTTCTGCCGGTCGACCCAGTTGAACCGTGCATTGCCCCGGCCATGGTTGCATTGGGCGCAATACACGCCGTCGCGACCCCAGTCGAATTCCATGTCGCCAAAGCGGGTCGTCGTGATCAGGGTCTCGACCGAGGGGGCCACTGGCTGGACCTGCGCGTGCCCCACGTGAGCCAGGAGCAGCAGCGACGCCACGGCCAGTGGCAGCGGCCCGAACAGGCGATGCATGGAACGGAACATGGTGACGCCCTCCCTTCACCGACGTGGGCGGCCCAGCGAAATCGCATGCACGGTGCATCAGCATGCGCCTCATCCAA
>CALJUI010000446.1 GCA_937975735.1 uncultured Rubrivivax sp. | reverse complement strand
AGGCCGAGTCGGCTGCGGCGCCACGGGCGTCGAGCTTCTTCAGCATCGTGTTGATGACGCTCATGAATGGGCTCCGATCGACAGCGACGACGGCCGCCGGGCGACGCCCGCGAGTCGACGGCGCGGCAGCCGGGAGTCGCGCGCGGCGGTCCAGGCATGGCGCCAGCCGACGCGGTGCACCCCGTCGCCGAAGGCCAGCATCAGGCCCTTGTGCGCCAGGATGTTGGCGCGCCGGGGCACGCCGCCGCTGGCGCGGCGCAGGATCCAGCGGGCCAGCGGCGTGAACACTTCCGGGCCGCGCCAGCCGGCGACGACCAGCCGGTGCTGCAGGTAGCGTTGCATCTCGGCCGCCGACAGCGGCGCCAGCCGCGCCGAGAAGGCGATGCGGCTGGCCAGCGAGCGGCACTCGGGCAGGGCCAGCACGCCGTCGAGCTCGGGCTGGCCGAACAGCACGATCTGCAGCAGCTTGCGCTTGCCGGTCTCGAGGTTGGACAGCAGGCGCAGCGCCTCCAGCGTCTCGACCGGCATGGCCTGCGCCTCGTCGACGCACAGCACCACCGGCTTGCCCTGTTCGGCGAAGCCCAGCAGCGCGCGCTCGACCGATTCGTAGAAGTCGTGCGAGGCGCTCTTGCGGTGCACGCCGAGCGCCAGCTCGTCGGCCAGCGTGCGCAGCATCTCGCGCGGCGTCAGGCGCGGGTTCGGGATGTAGGCGGTCACGCAGTCGGCCTGCAGCGTGTGCAGCAGCGCGCGGCACAGCAGGGTCTTGCCGGTGCCGACCTCGCCGGTGACCTTGACGAAGCCCTCGCCGCCGCGCACCGCCAGGCCGACCGTCGTCAGCGCGTCCTGGTGCGCGCTGGCGCCGAACAGGAATCCGGTGTCCGGCGTGATGCCGAAGGGCGTCTCCTTCAGGCCGAAGTGGTCCAGGTACATCGCTCAGTCCTTGCTCGGGGCCGCGGGCAGCGGGAAGCGCTCGCGCGGCGCGGTCGGGTACTCGCGCATGCGGTCCTGCGCGCTGGCGAGGTCCGAGCGCCACTGGTCCTCGCCCTTGATCACCGTCGGCCGCAGCAGGAACACGAGCTCGCGCTTCTGCAGGGTGCGGTTGGCGCGCTTGAACAGGTTGCCGACCACCGGCACGTCGCCGGCGCCCGGCACGCGGGCGTCGTCGTCGGTCTGGGTCTGCGACATCAGGCCGCCGATCGCGACGGTCACGCCGTCCATCACGCGCACCACCGTGTCGGCCTCGTTGATCGACGAGCTCGCGAGTGGCAGCGTGAAGCTGCCCAGCGTGCCGAGGTTGACGACCCGGGTGCGCTCGGTGACGTTGGACACCACCGGGCGGATGTGCAGCGTGACGAAGCCGTCCTCGTCGATCTGCGGCGTGACGTCGAGCGAGATGCCGCTGAAGAAGGCCTGGGTCTGGATCGTCGGCGTCGTCACCGAGCCGGCGGCGGTGGTCGTCGTCGAGGTCGAGATGTTGGTGATAAAGAAGTCGTCGCTGCCGACGCGCAGCACCGCCTTCTGGTTGTTGGTGGCCGCCACCCGCGGCGACGACAGCACCTGCACCGAACCCTGCGTCTCCAGGAAGGCGAGCAGGCTGACGAAGCTGTTGGTCGTGAAGGCCAGGCCGAGCGCGCCGGTGCCGCCGCTGGCCAGCGGGCTGGCGAGCAGCTGGCCGAGCGTGGTCGGGATCACGCTCGGCGGCGTGGTCGATGTATCGATCGTCGTGGACACCGAGCCGGTCGGAATGCCCAGGCCGCGGCCGATGCTGCCGGGCACGTTCAGGCGCGTCGGGTCGATGCCGGCGGAGAAGCGGTGGTTGCCGGCGGAGTCGAAGGCCGACCAGTTGATGCCGGACTCGAAGCCGTCCTTCAGCGCGACCTCGACGATCTTCGCCTCCAGCATGACCTGGCGCTCGACCGCGATGCGCGAGTTGCGCAGGAAGGTCTCGACCTCGCGCATGTCCTTCGGGAAGGCGCGCACGACGAGCACGCCGGTGTGCGGCGACAGCACGGTCTGGCGACCGTCGGCGTTGCCGACGATGGCCTTCAGCGCGGCGTCGATCTCCTTCCAGAAGTCGACGTCCTGGATCGTCGAGACCTGGCTGCCTTCCTGCGTCGTGCCGGTCACCGCGCCGCCGCCGGCCTGCGCGCTCATCGTGTTGGTGATCGAGCCGGAGACGACGCGGGTGTCGGTGCGGCCGCTGCGGCGCGCCGACGGGTAGGCGATCTGGAACACGCGGGTCTGCAGCGACGCGGCCTGCACGAACACGCGCGTGCCCTCGATCTTGTATTCGTAGCTGTAGAGCTCGCGCATCACGTCGAGCGCCTCGCGCACGGTGACTTCCTTCAGGTTCACGCTGACGGTGCCGCCGATCGACGGCGGCAGCAGCATGCTGTAGCGCGAGCCGGAAACGATGGCGTGGAAGACCTGCGCCGCTGGCGCGTTGGTCACCGCGAGGTCGAAGCGCGGCTCGGGCAGGGCCGGCGTCGGCAGCGCCGGGCCGCCGACCGGCGGCAGCAATGCCTGGGTGATGCGCTCGGGCACCTTCGGCGCCGTGCGCTCGGCCGCGGGCGGCGCCAGCGCGGCGTCGATGGCCGACTGCACCTGGCCACGCGGCGGACCGCTCTGGCAGCCGCCGAGCAAGGCGAGGGCGATCGCGCCGGCGGCCAGCCAGGCGCTGCGGAAGCGGACGGGAGCGTTCATGGACGGGTCCTGAGCGAGATCGGATCGGGGGTGGGGGAACGGGCGGGGATTTGCACGGTGCGTGCGGCCTCGCCGTTCCACGGCAGGAGTTCGGTGCGGCCGTCGGCATGGCGCAACCTCGCGCCGTCGGCCTGGATCGCGCTGACCCGGGCACCGCGCACCGCGTCGCCCACCCGCAGCCACTGGCCGTCGATCAGCGCCATCGGGTGGTTGCGCAGGCGCAGGCCGGTCAGGCCGCTCGAGTCGGCGATCGCCGACTCGGGCGCCGGTGCGGCGTCGCCGGCGGCGGGCCGTGCCGGGGGCGTGAACGGCGCGGCCGGCCCGAGCGCGAGGCAGGGGGCGGACGCGGCAGCGAGCACGATCGCCGCGATCGGTGGCAGATGGCGAGCCATGCGCGCTCCGTGCCGATGACGAGCAGGGTGACGGCCAGCTGCACCGTGCTGTCGCTCTGGCCGCTCATGCGCACGCGCTCGACGCGCAGCGGCCGTGCGCCCTGGTCGAGCGCGCGCAACGCGTTGATCAGCTCGGCCGGCGCGCCGCCGAGCGTGAGCTCGAAGCGGTGTCGGTACAGCGCCGCGCTGGACGGCGGCGCGGCGCCGGGCTGGGCGGCGGCAGCCGGGTCGACGGCAGCCTGAATGGCCTCGACGGCGAGCTCGCGCAGCGAGACGATGCGCACGTCCTGCCGCGCCAGCGCCTGCGTCAGCAGGAAGCCCAGCGACTGGCCGCTGCTGGCGCCGGCGCCGAGCTGGGCCAGTTCGCGGTCGAGCCGGGCCAGTTGGGCCTGCAGCGCGTCGTGCTTCTGCACGCGCTGCTGCTCGGCCTGGGTCTGCTCGTCGGCTACGCGCTGGGCCTGCTCGACGGTGGCGTCCTCGATCGCCTGGCGACGGGCGCGGTCGGGTTGGACGAGCAGGAACTCCACCGCGCCGACCAGGGCCAGCGCGGCGGCGAACAGCGCCAGCCGCTCGCGGCGAGGAAGCGCGTCGACCCGCGCCGCGGCGGACCTCAGCGGCGCCAGCACCCCGTCGGACAGCCAGGCGGGCGGTTTCATCGTGCGGTGTCCTCTTGCTGGTAGGCGGCGCTGGCGAGCACGAAGCGGTGTGCCGGCCGCCGGGCGCCTTCGCCGCCGTCATCGGCGCTGAGCCCGGTGAGGTCGAGCGCGCCGGCGCGCAGTTGCACGTTGAGCCGTGGCTTGGCGCCGGACAGGATCATGTCGGCGGCGCCGGTGAGCGCGGTGCCGAGCACCGCGGGGCGCAGCACGAGCAGGTAG
>CALJUI010000445.1 GCA_937975735.1 uncultured Rubrivivax sp. | reverse complement strand
GCGAAGGCGGCCGCACCGTCGGCGCCGGCGTCGTCGCCAAGATCATCGAGTAAGGGGATCGGTTATGGCTTCCAAGCAGAAGATCCGCATCCGCCTGAAGGCGTTCGACTACAAGCTGATCGACCAGTCGGCGCTCGAGATCGTCGAGACGGCCAAGCGCACCGGCGCCGTCGTCAAGGGTCCGGTGCCGCTGCCCACGCGCATGCAGCGCTTCGACATCCTGCGTTCGCCGCACGTCAACAAGACGAGCCGCGACCAGTTCGAGATCCGCACGCACCAGCGTCTGATGGACATCGTCGACCCCACCGACAAGACCGTGGACGCGCTGATGAAGCTCGACCTGCCGGCCGGCGTCGACGTCGAGATCAAGCTGCAGTAAGAAAGACTGCTATACTGCGCGGCTTCCCTTGCTTCGGCTGGGGACCGCACTGCTGCCGCCCTAGGGCGGCGGTGGGCAATCACCCCGGCCAATCGATGTCGGGATCGTGAAACAAAGGCTGTCGTCGTCCGCGTGATCGGGCCGGCGGCTGGAGAAAGACCATGAGTCTGAGCAACCGTCTCGGATTGCTGGGCCGCAAGGTGGGCATGATGCGCATCTTCACGGACGATGGCGACACCATCCCCGTGACGGTGCTGGACATGTCCAACAACCGCGTCACCCAGGTCAAGACCGAAGCCACGGACGGCTACTGCGCGCTGCAGTTGGCCTATGGCGCGCGCAAGTCCTCGCGCGTGAGCAAGCCCGAAGCCGGGCACCTGGCCAAGGCCGGTGTCGAAGCCGGCGAGATCCTCAGGGAGTTCCGCGTCAGCGCCGACGTCGCCGGGCAGTACGCGCCGGGCGCCACGGTGCCGGTGAGCCTGTTCGCCGCCGGCCAGAAGGTCGACGTGCAGGGCACCTCGATCGGCAAGGGCTACGCGGGCACGATCAAGCGCCACAACTTCCGTTCGCAGCGCGCGTCGCACGGCAACAGCCGCTCGCACAACGTGCCGGGCTCGATCTCGATGGCGCAGGACCCGGGCCGCGTGTTCCCGGGCAAGAAGATGACCGGTCACATGGGCGACGAGACCGTCACGACCCAGAACCTGGACGTCGTGCGCGTCGACGAAGCGCGTTCTCTGCTGCTCGTCCGCGGCGCCGTGCCTGGCGCGAAGAACGGCCACGTGGTCGTGCGTCCGGCCGTCAAGGCCAAGGCCGCGAACAGCCAGAAGGGAGCCAACTGATGCAGCTCGAGCTCCTGAACGAACAGGGCCAGGCGACGGCCAAGGTCGACGCGCCGGACACCGTCTTCGCGCGCGACTACAACGAGGCGCTGGTGCACCAGGTCGTCGTCGCCTTCCAGGCCAATGCACGCCAGGGCACGCGCAAGCAGCTCACGCGCGCCGAGGTCCATCACTCGACGAAGAAGCCGTTCCGCCAGAAGGGCACGGGCCGCGCGCGCGCGGGCATGACCTCGTCGCCGTTGTGGCGCGGGGGTGGCCGGATCTTCCCGAACACGCCGGACGAGAACTTCACCCACAAGGTGAACAAGAAGATGTATCGCGCCGGCATGGCGTCGATCCTGTCGCAGCTGGCGCGCGAAGGGCGCGTCGCGGTCGTCGACTCGATCTCGGTCGAGGCGCCCAAGACCAAGCTGCTGGCCGCCAAGTTCAAGGCCATGGGCCTGGACTCGGTGCTCGTGATCGCCGACCAGGTCGACGAGAACCTGCTGCTCGCCTCGCGCAACCTGGCCAACGTGCTGGTCGTCGAGCCGCGCTACGCCGACCCGCTGTCGCTGGTCTTCTTCAGGAAGGTGCTGGTGACCAAGGCGGCCATGGAGCAGCTCAAGGAGATGTTCGCATGACTGCCGTGAAATTCGACGAAGGCCGCCTGGCCACGCTGCTGGTCGCGCCGATCATCTCCGAGAAGGCCACCCGCGTCGCGGACAAGCACAACCAGGTGCTGTTCAAGGTGCTGCGCTCGGCCACCAAGCCCGAGATCAAGGCCGCGGTCGAGCTGATGTTCAAGGTCGAGGTCCAGTCGGTGCAGACCGTGGTCCAGAAGGGCAAGGTCAAGCGTTTCGGCGGCCGCATCGGCCGTCGCGACCATGTCAAGAAGGCCTATGTCTGCCTGAAGCCGGGTCAGGAGCTCAACTTCTCCGGGGAGGCTGCATAAATGGCTGTCATCAAGGTCAAGCCCACGTCGCCCGGCCGCCGTGCCGTGGTCAAGGTGGTGCACAAGCACCTGCACAAGGGCGCGCCGGAAGCGTCGCTGCTCGAGCCGCAGAAGCAGAACGCCGGCCGCAACAACCGCGGCGTCGTGACGATGCGCCACAAGGGGGGCGGCCACAAGCACCACTACCGCGTGGTCGACTTCAAGCGCAACAAGGACGGCATTCCGGCCAAGGTCGAGCGCATCGAGTACGACCCGAACCGCAGCGCCCACATCGCGCTGGTGTGCTACGCCGACGGCGAGCGCCGCTACGTGATCGCGCCGCGCGGGGTCGAGGCCGGTGCGACGCTGCTGTCCGGCTCCGAGGCGCCGATCAAGGCGGGCAACACGCTGCCGATCCGCAACATCCCGGTCGGCTCGACGATCCACTGCGTCGAGATGCTGCCCGGCAAGGGTGCGCAGATCGCCCGCTCGGCCGGCACGTCGGTGACGCTGATGGCGCGCGAAGGCACCTACGCGCAGGTCCGCCTGCGCTCGGGCGAGGTCCGCAAGATCCACATCGACTGCCGCGCGACGATCGGCGAGGTGGCCAACGAAGAGCACAACCTGCGCCAGTACGGCAAGGCCGGTGCGCGCCGCTGGAAGGGCATCCGCCCGACCGTGCGCGGTGTCGCGATGAACCCGGTGGACCACCCGCACGGCGGCGGCGAGGGCCGCACCGGCGAGGGCATGCCGCAGGTCTCGCCCTGGAACACCCTGACCAAGGGCTTCCGTACCCGCAGCAACAAGCGCACGCAGACGATGATCGTCTCGCGTCGCAAGAAGTGAGGCCGCGCTAAATGGCACGTTCACTCAAGAAGGGTCCGTTCGTGGACCACCACCTGCTGGCCAAGGTCGAGAAGGCCGCCGCCATCAAGGACAAGAAGCCGATCAAGACCTGGTCGCG